>JAESQB010000082.1 GCA_016765375.1 Flavobacteriaceae bacterium
ATTCTATAGTGGGCTATGCCGTGATATATCTAATAAGAAAATGGCTTTTAAATAATAATAGTCAAAAAACACCTAAATAAACAAATCACAAAGCCCTTAACACAAGTGTATTAAGGGCTTTGTTTAAAAAATGTGCTTTTTAATTTATTCTTTTGGTTTCCGAATTCTTCTAGACGACCAATGAATGGCTTTAATCACCCAGCTATCGTCTTTTCGAGCCAATACTACAAGTTCGGCACCCTGCGAATTAATTTCACGGTCTCCCATTTTACCTTGAGTGGTATTGGTTGAATGTGCCCAAGCCACATCGCCCATAATATTTACGGCCATCTCGTTACGCTTTCTTGGCAAGGCTTGTGCAAAACGCATATCGCCTAAAAGGTGTCCAGAACGGTAATGGCTTTTGGTTTCGGCACCACCACTCTCTAGTATGGCAACGTCCTCTGCTAAATAATTTAGGGCTGTAATAGAATCGCCTGCCACTAAAGCAGCATGAAATGCGTCAACCACTGCAATAACCTTAGCAGGATTGTTTGCTTCGGAATTCTGAGCTTCTGCCTCTGGGGCTTTTTCAGTATTGGTACAACTTAAAAAAGTGAAAACCGCTAGAAAAGACAGAAATCGGGTTTGTTTAAAATGAATCGTCATGTTTTTTGGTTTTTATAAATTAGCTAGATTGTAAACTTAAAGAATTTTATTAATATAGACCAAACGTATCTAGAAAGTACATTGAACCACGTTTGAATGAGAATTTTTAAAATAAAAAGGGGGCTGATTTTAAATAAAACAATTCAATTGAGTTTTTGAGGCAATAACAAATACTATTTTAAGCTATATTTGCACAACTCATCATCATTTATGCAATACAAGAGAATATTATTAAAACTTTCAGGAGAAGCCCTTATGGGCAAACGACAATACGGCATCGATCCCGATCGTTTGGACGAATACGCCCAGGAAATTAAACAAGTCACCTCAAAAGGGGTTCAAGAAGCTATCGTTATTGGCGGTGGAAACATCTTTAGAGGTGTTTCAGGAGCCAGTCGTGGTATGGATCGCGTTCAAGGCGACCACATGGGCATGTTGGCCACCGTTATTAACGGACTCGCTTTACAGAGTGCTTTAGAAGATAATGATATCCCAACCCGATTGCAATCGGCAATCAAAATAAACGAAGTGGCCGAACCCTTTATAAGACGCCGTGCCATTAGGCATTTAGAAAAAGGCAGAGTTGTGATTTTTGGAGGCGGTACAGGAAACCCTTATTTTACAACCGATTCAGCAGCCGTTTTAAGAGCTATTGAAATTAATGCCGATGTGATTTTAAAAGGCACCCGAGTGGATGGTATATACTCTAGCGATCCCGAGAAAAGTGATTCGGCTACCAAATTTGATTATATTAGCTTTGACGAGGTAATCAAAAAAGGCCTAAAAGTCATGGACACAACCGCCTTCACACTGAGTCAAGAAAACGAATTGCCCATTATCGTTTTCGACATGAATACCAAAGGCAATTTGCTAAAAGTAATATCAGGTGAGAATATAGGCACCAAAGTAAATTTATAAAAGGTTTAAATTATGAATGAGGATATTGATTTTATTATAGAAACCGCCCAAGAAACTATGGGTAATGCAATTAACCATCTCGAGAAAAAATTTGTAAATATCCGTGCCGGAAAAGCGAGCCCCACTATGGTTAATGGTGTTATGGTAGACTATTACGGCTCTCAAACCCCCATCACACAGGTCGCCAATGTGAATACGCCTGATGCCATGACCATTTCTATACAACCCTGGGAAAAAAATTTAATCCCCGAAATTGAAAAAGGCATACTCCTGGCCAATTTAGGCTTTAACCCTATGAACAATGGTGAAAGTATTATTATTAGTGTACCCCCTCTTACTGAAGAACGCCGAATAGAGCTCGTAAAACAAGCCAAAACAGAAACCGAAGAAACTAAAATAGGAATACGTAACGACCGCAAAAGTGCTAATAGCAATTTAAAAAGCTTAGATCTTTCTGAAGATTTGTTGAAAAACGCCGAAATAGACATTCAAGATCTTACCGACANCTATATCAAAAAGNCAGANGATNTTTTTCATATTAAAGAAAAAGAAATAATGACCGTTTAANCANNCTTTTAAAATCATTTTTTTCAAGNGGNATGTCAAAGAAGTTTNCACTTTTTTTNTTATTAATTACTTTTAACATCGCTTTTATAAGTGGGCAAGACCATAATCCCTCTACTTCTATTTCATTAGATCAAGAAAAAGTAAGTCCTTTTCAGAGTGGTTATTACCCTTTGGGATTTTTTGATTTTGACCTCAAATATTTAATCAAATTTAATAATTNCGAAGGCATAAGACTNGGCATAGGTGGACTAACAAACAANCGTTTTTCTAAGCATTTTAAATTGGGGGGCTATTTTGCCAGAGGTTTTAATGATCAACAAGAAAAATACAGTATAGGTGCCAATGTCTTATTAAAAAAGAAATCGAATACATGGCTGAGCTTATATTTTGCTAATGACATTCAGGAAGTAGGCAATTTTAANTATTTAACAGACAGNAGGATATATTCTGTTTTTGAGCCTCGGTTAGTTAACATTATCCGCTTTTATAAGCACCGTACTTGGAAAAGTAATTTACAGNATTCTTTTTCAGAACAGCTTCTGTTCGAATTGCAATTATCAAAAAGTGACATCGANCAAACCAATACCTACCAATTTCAAAACAAGGGTAAAATATATTCTGATTATAGCCTCACCGAAGCTTCAGTAGCCTTGCGTTTAAACCTCGAGTCAAAATTTAGAACTTCTCAAAACGGAACTAAAGTTTTTTACGACAGTTTNCCGAAAATCTCCTTTCAANTTACCCAAGGTTTTAACGGGATTTTAGAAGGTGATTTTAATTATACCAAACTGGGTTTGAAATTTGATTATTTTATNATAAACCCCAATTGGTCTACCACCAGTATTTTATTAGAAGGCAAATACACCATTGGAAAAGTGCCNCTTACGCATTTGTTTCANGCCTTTCCNAANAGTCCTACCAAAGAAACCATTTTACAACGTTTTTCTGTGGCAGGCAGGCANAGTTTTGAAACCATGTTTTTTAACGAATTNTTTTCAGANCGTTTNCTTACGCTTCAAATTAAACACAGCCTCAGGCCTTTTAATATTTCAGAAAAATTTAAACCNGANCTGGTTTTTATAAGCCGNCATGCCTTAGGAAATTTAAGCAATCCCGAAGCCCACCTAAACACGAGTTTTAATACTCTGGAACAGCTTTATTCTGAATCTGGAATCGAACTCAATAAATTATTGTTTGGGTTTGGTTTGAGTTTTAGTTACCGTTATGGCGCCTATCATCTCGAAGATTTTGATGACAATATCGCATTCAAATTCACCTTCCAATTAAAGATATAATTTAATATTTCCTAAGTATAATTAGCCTTTTAATTCACTAACTTTGCGCGGCTTTAAAAATGATTGATGAGTAAATTTTTTGGCATTTGGTTTTGGAGTACTGTGGCTAGGATTATTCTCAGGAATAGACTGGTCATTCTGTTTATTATAGCAGGTATTACCGTTTTCATGTCCATGCAATGGAAACACATGCGTTTTACCCATACCGAGGCCAATCTCTTGCCAGATGATCATCCCGTAAATATTGAATACGAGCAGTTTCTGGAAATGTTTGGTGAAGAAGGTAATTTAATTGTTATAGGCCTTAAAGACTCCACTTTGTTTACCCCCAAGACCTTTAAGGCATGGGATGACCTGGCCAAAACCTTCCAGCAATTTCCCGAAGTGGAGGTGGTACTGTCCATAGGAAATTTAAAAACGCTTCAAAAATTAAACAATCCTAAACGCTTTGAATTAAGACCCTTTATAAAAGATACTGTTCTCGATTTAAAAAAACTAGAGCGTTATAAATACGAGTTCTATAACAAGCTTCCTTTTTACAAAGGCCTCGTTTATAGTCCAAACAAAAAAAACGTACGAACGGCTATCTATCTCAAAAAGGACATTGTAAATACCTCCATAAGACGGGATTTTATAATTGACAAATTGGTGCCGCTTATCGAAGACTTTAAAAATAAACATCAGCTAAAGGTATATACTTCAGGCATGCCTTATATAAGAACCTTAAATTCTCAAAACATTGTAGATGAGATCGGGCATTTTATTCTAGGCGCCTTGCTGGTAACATCACTAATTTTCTTTTTCTTTTTTAGATCCCTTAGAGCCACCTTCATCTCTATAGGTGTTGTTATCATTGGCGTGATGTGGGCCTTCGGGATTTTAGGCTTATTAAACTATGAAATTACCGTACTCACGGCTTTAATACCGCCTCTCATTATTGTCATAGGCATCCCCAATTGTATTTTCTTAATTAATAAATATCAGCAAGAAATAAAGCTACACGGCAATCAAGCCAGATCGCTGCAAAGGGTTATTACCAAAATTGGGAATGCTACCCTGATGACCAATATCACTACGGCTTCGGGTTTTGCAACTTTTATACTTACCGAAAGTACTTTATTAAAGGAATTTGGCACCGTGGCATCCATAAATATCTTGGCTATATTTATACTCAGCCTGCTTATAATTCCTATAATTTACAGTTATATGGCCGCGCCAAAATACAAACATCTCAAGCATCTTAACAAACGTTGGATTGGGAAGTTTACAAAGTGGATGGCGCAAACCGTAAGACACCGCCATATCGATATATATACCATATCAGTAATCTTATTATGCTTGAGTATTATTGGTATTTATCGTATTGAAGTTTCTGGAAGTATGCTTGAAGATATGCCCAAGAATGAACCCTTTTTTAAAGAAATTAAATTCTTTGACCAAGAGTTTGACGGCATCATGCCTCTGGAAATATTGATTGACACCAAAAGAAAAGATGGGGTCATAAAACCAGCCACCCTTAAGCGCATGAACGCCCTCCAGGATAAAATTGATGAAATCCCTGAGCTCTCCACACCGGTGTCTGTAGTAAATCTTATAAAATATTCTAAACAGGCCTATTATAANGGCAATCCAGAATATTANCAATTGCCTAATGCTCANGAACGNGGCTTTATNTTTAAACATTTNGACAACAGCACAAGCGGCACCAATCTCTTAGANAGNTATGTAGATTCGACAGGGCAATTTGCAAGGATTACCGCCTTTATGAAGGACATTGACTCCGAGCGGATGCAGCGTATTGAAGAAGATCTAAAGCAGGAAATTTTAAAGATCTTTCCTGAGGAACGCTATAATGTTATTTTGACGGGCAAAGCTTTGGTGTTTAGAAAAGGCACCAATTATTTAATTAAAAATCTCATCATTTCACTTAGCCTGGCTATTTTCCTCATTGCCGTTTTTATGGCTTTTATGTTTAGAAATGTAAAAATGATTTTAATTTCGCTTATTCCCAATCTATTGCCTCTACTTATTACAGCAGGACTTATGGGCTATTTAGGAGTCCCTATTAAACCCTCAACCATTCTGGTGTTTAGTATCGCCTTTGGGATTTCGGTTGATGATACCATTCATTTTCTGGCAAAATACAGGCAAGAACTGCAAATTAATAATTGGCGGATCAAAAAATCGGTTTATGCCGCCCTTAACGAAACAGGCATTAGCATGTTTTANACCTCTATCGTCTTGTTTTTTGGCTTTTCGGTATTTACCATTTCNAGTTTTGGGGGCACGGTTGCATTGGGAGGTTTAGTATCTGCCACGCTTCTTTTTGCCATGTTGTCTAATCTATTGCTCTTACCTTCGCTTTTGTTGTCTTTAGAAAAAAGTATTGCCAATAAAAACACCCTAAAACAACCTGCTATAAATATCCTCACCGATAAAAATGGTGACGAATTGATAGATAATTAAACAACAATCACATAAAACTAAAACNACAAGGTATTTTAGCNTTTACAACTAAAAAATTATCTTTGCAAAAAAATATTAAATAATGCAAGAAGNCAAAATCATTGAATTNATAAATTCGCAACCTTCACTACATGAAATGAGTGTTAAAGGTTGGGTGCGAGCCTATAGAAGCAATCGCTTTATTGCCCTTAATGATGGTTCAACTATAAAAAATATACAATGTGTCATAGATTTTGAAAATTATGACCCTGCATTATTAAAACAAATCACTATTGGAGCAGCGCTTAAGGTGACCGGATTTTTGGTAAAAAGCCTAGGAAAAGGGCAGGCTATTGAAATTCAAGTGACTAAAATAGAGGTTTTGGGCGAGGCCAACCCCGAAGANGTTAAACTCACCATTCTTTCGCCAAAACGCCACAGTTTAGAAACATTACGCGAACAAGCACATTTACGCATTCGCACCAATACTTTTGGTGCCGTAATGCGGGTGCGTTCAAAATTAGCCTTTGCCGTTCATGAGTATTTTCAGAAAAAAGGCTTTAACTATATGCANACCCCNATAATTACGGGTAGCGATGCCGAAGGTGCNGGTGAGATGTTTAGAGTTTCAACACTTGATCAAAAAAACACCCCTCTTGACGCACAAGGTGATGNGAATTATACAGAAGATTTCTTCGGAAAAGAAACCAACCTAACTGTTAGTGGGCAACTGGAAGCCGAAGCTTATGCCTTAGGNCTTGGACAGGTATATACCTTTGGTCCAACCTTTAGAGCCGAAAACAGCAATACCTCAAGGCATCTTTCAGAATTCTGGATGATAGAACCCGAAATGGCTTTTTATGATCTTAACGACAATATGGATCTTGCCGAAGATTTTATTAAATACATCATCAACTACGCCTTAGAAAACTGTGTGGACGATCTCGAATTTTTAGAGAACAGGCTTATTCAAGAAGATAAAAACAAACCTCAAGCCCAACGTCAGGAGATGAGCCTGAGAGAGAAGTTAAACTTCGTTTTAAAAAATAACTTTAAACGGGTTTCTTATACTGAGGCTATTGATATTTTAAGACAGTCTAAGCCAAACAAAAAGAAAAAGTTTGATTATATCATTGAAGAATGGGGTGTCGATCTGCAAAGCGAGCACGAGCGCTACTTGGTAGAAAAACATTTTAAATGTCCAGTGATCCTCTTTGATTACCCTGCTAAAATCAAAGCCTTTTACATGCGTCTAAACGATAATGGTGAGACCGTAAGAGCCATGGATGTATTATTTCCTGGCATTGGTGAGATTGTTGGAGGCTCACAACGTGAAGAGCGTTTTGATGTTCTTAAACAAAAAATGATTGACTTAGATATAGACCCAAAAGAACTGGATTGGTATTTAGACCTACGCAGGTTTGGCTCTGTAGTACATAGTGGTTTTGGTTTAGGCTTTGGCCGTTTGGTGCAATTTGTTACCGGTATGGGTAATATTCGAGATGTGATTCCCTTTCCCAGAACGCCGGGCAATGCCGAGTTTTAACTGAACTCAGACAGTCGACTCTTAATAGCTTTTAAAATAGTATTTTCCGAAATACCACTAATTTCTTGCAATTGGCTTATGGTGCCATGTTCAGGAAAACAATCTGAGACACCCAAAATATCAATAGGAATTTTATAATCATAACCTAGAGCAAACTGGGCTATAGCACTACCAAAACCACCTGCCTTTACACCATCTTCAATAGTAATGATATGTTTATAGCTTTTAAATATACGGTGTAATAAGGCTTCGTCTAAAGGTTTTACAAAACCCATATCGTAATGTCCACAAGCATCNTTTTGANCTTTTGTCAATTTTTCAAAAGCNTTACTTACTTCATNTGCCATANTGCCTATAGAAAGCACAGCTAGTATCGTGCCCTCTTTTAAGGTTTCTGCTTTTCCAATTTTTATAGTTTTAAAAGGCTGCTTCCAGTTTACAATATGCCCTCTTCCCCTAGGATATCTAATAGCAATAGGATTGTTTAGGCCTTTTTGAGCCGTATATAAAATATCTCGCAATTGCACGAGGCTTGAAGGGGCGTAAATAATAAGGTTGGGAATGGCTCTAAGATATGCCAAATCAAAAATGCCGTGATGCGTAGCNCCGTCCTCTCCTACTAGACCTGCCCGGTCTAAACAAAAGATCACAGGCAAGTTTTGCAAACACACATCGTGTATGAGCTGATCATAAGCCCTTTGTAAAAAGGTTGAATAGATATTGCAATACACCACCATGCCTTGGGTAGCCATACCCGCGGCTAAGGTCACGGCATGCTGTTCGGCAATACCAACATCAAAAGCACGATCGGGAAATTTAGCCATCATATATTTTAAAGAACTTCCCGTGGGCATGGCTGGGGTAATTCCTACAATTTTCTTATTCATCTCAGCCAATTCTACCAGAGTATGGCCAAACACATCTTGATATTTTGGAGGCTGAATAACTTCCGGTTTTTTGGCAATATCCCCTGTTTTAGGGTCAAATTTTCCCGGGGCGTGATAAATCACTTGATTTTCTTCGGCTTGTTTTAAACCCTTGCCTTTGGTGGTTATAACATGTAANANCTTTGGCCCCTCCACGGTTTTAAGACGCTTTAATTCGGCTATTAATTTCTCAAGGTCATGCCCGTCAACTGGTCCCGAATAATTAAAATTAAGGGCTTCAAAAATATTATGGTGCATATGGTTTTCTCCCTTTTTTATCCCAGTGAGATAATTTTTTAAAGCACCCACACTGGGGTCAATACCNATGGCATTATCGTTTAAGACCACCAATATATTAGCCTTAGTATCTCCGGCATGATTTAAGGCTTCAAAAGCCATCCCAGAGGCTATAGAGGCGTCGCCAATAACGGCTATATGCTGTCTGTGAAAATCACCCTTTAATGCCGATGCCATGGCCATGCCTAAAGCTGCCGAGATAGCCGTTGACGAATGCCCCACCCCAAAAGCATCATAAACACTTTCCTCTCTTTTAGGAAAACCACTGATGCCTCCTAATTGTCTATTGGTATGGAATATTTGCTGCCTTCCTGTCAATATTTTATGCCCGTAGGCTTGATGCCCCACATCCCATACCAAGGCATCATCAGGGGTNTTGAATAAATAATGCAGGGCTATGGTAAGTTCTATCACACCCAAACTGGCACCTAAATGCCCTTGTTTTACGGCCACTATATCTATAATAAACTGGCGCAGCTCATTAGCGAGCTGAGGCAATTGTTCAGNTGAGAGAAGGCGTAAATCCTCAGGGCTATTTATGTTTTCTAAGAGGGTGTTTTTCATGATTTTCTATCACAAAAATAAGATATTATTAGCATAATCGTTTTATTTTATCACAGTCTTATTTCGTTTAAATTTTCTNATAAAAAAAACGGCCTTTGTTTCTGGTCGATAAAATCGTGCCTTAATCTTTTTCCTTTTAAAGGGTTCAAATAAAATTTATTAAGTCAAAATATAACTACAATATTGTATAACAACTTATCTCTTAAATTGAAAAAACAATTGTTAATATTAAATTTAATGAATCATGAAAAATTTAAAAAAAAACTTTTTATTTGTTTTTGTTGGGACATTTTTCGCTTGTGAAAGTGATGATGATCTTAAGCTTATTAATCCCAGTATTTTAGGAACTTGGAAATTAACCTCCCTTTTAGAGAATGGGATTGAACAATTTGAAAATGGGGACTGTGATGAGTTTCTTATTTTTAAAGACCTGACCTTTCAATTAAAATATTTTGATGACGAAAATTGTACCATGGAAAAATTGGAAGGCCCTATTTCATATGCCTTAATCGGGGATACTATAAAATATATCGA
>JAESQB010000083.1 GCA_016765375.1 Flavobacteriaceae bacterium
TAAAGTGAGAAAAGTTCTTTCACAAAAAAGATAGTGCTGATAAGGATCAAGAGGCTTAAAACGAGGTTTAAAAAAATGGCTTGTGCCGGTAGGGTTTTTACGGCGTCCAAGTTATTACTTCCTAAATATTGAGAAATAATGGCAGAAATTGCCGAACGAATTTGCCCTAATATCCAAATTAATGCCGAAAGAAAAGAACCTACTATGCCTACCGCAGCTAGGGCTTGGGTGGCATTTACATCTATATGCCCAACAATGGCAGCATCTGTGGCAGAGAGTATGGGTTCGGCAATGCCGGCCAATAATGCTGGAATTGCAAGTTTGTTAATATGTTTAAAGCTAAGTTCGTTTTTCATCTGTCCTTAATTTATTGAACTCAAGATGAGTTCATAGCTTTTAACGTATTAGATGTAATACCAATTTAGCATTAAATAATTAGGAGGGTGTAAAGGTAATTATAATCAGTTGTTTTAAAACACCAATTCGTAGCAATAAAAAGGATGTGGGCTTTGATCTGGAAAATAAATCTCATCTAATCGAATATAACCTCTTACTTCATAAAATTTATGATTCCTGAAGTTTTGACTAAAGGTGTCTAAACGTATTGAGGCAAATAGATTTTCATCAGCAAAGTTTTCTGCAAAATCCATTAATTGTTGTGCATATCCCTTGCCTTGAAAATGGGGATGTACGGCAAGTCTATGAATATAAAGGTTATTTTTATTTGGGCTTAACCAACGCTTTTTTTCATATGGGAGATCCATAAAAGTTGATAATACAATACAACCTCTAAGGGTATTATTTTCTTCTAAGACATATAATTCCCTTCTTTTTACATCGTTAATAAATGCCNATTCAGTGGGGTAATTTTCATNCCACATATATANACCTTGAGCNATTAAATGCTTTGCACAAGCTCTGGTAATTTCCAAAACGGGCTTTATATCTTTAAGGGTAGCGAGACGAATTTTCATGNGGGTAAATATAATTTATTATTCTCANTNTTAGNNGGTTATNGNTTAATATTANTCCATAATCGAAAATCATCGTTAAAGAACTTAATCTGCTATTATTTAATNGCTTTTTTTTTTGGATTTGCAGTAAANNCACNCNAAAATTAANCTTTACTAAANGAGGAAATNTTTNAAAAACAATTAGTTANGTGTTAAAGTTTTAAAATTAATTTCTCTGGNAGTANATTTTTCTATATTTACNCGCCCTAAACTATTTTACNTTATGAAAAAAATTATTGCTATTTTATTGATATTTTCTTTTTATCAAGTTTCAGGCCAAGACAAAACCCCTCCTATAACATTAANTTTCGAAAACACAGAAATAAGAGACGTTCTTAATAAAATTGAGGAAACTCTAAATTACCGTTTCTACTATATAGACGACTGGNTTAAAGACCAAAAAATTACGGGTAATTATGAAAATGTTCCCCTTAATACCCTTCTTGAAGCTATTTTTAAAGAGACGGTCATCAACTTTTATATTTTAGATAATGCCAGCATTATTTTAACGGCTAACAATAGGGTTTACGGTGAATTACCGGATTATTTTTTTGGTGACACCCAAAGAGATAGTATTGAAAAAATTGAAGAACCTCTCGAGGAGGACGAAATTAACCCTGTATTTTATGCTGTAGAAAAAAAGGGAACCAGTAAAAGAGGTAATGTTGTAAGAATAGGTAAAGAAAATAGGGATAATACTAAAAAAGCATACACCCTATCAGGTTATGTGACCAACAAAATAACCGGAGAAATTATTCCGAACCTTGCCATAGTGGTCAAGGGAAAAAATACAGGAACCACTACAGACAGTAGGGGGTTTTATGAACTTAAACTTTCTGCCGGATTAAACATTATTGAAACCAGTTCGCTGGGCACTCAAAAAACACAAACCGAAGTGGTTATTTATAATAACGGCCGTTTGGATTTTGACTTACAGGAGGCCTTCGAAACTTTGGANGAAGTTGTTTTAAGTGCTGTTGATAGTGATAAAAACGTAGCCGANACCAATACAGGGGTCGCAAAAATTGAAGTCAAAGAAATAAAAAACATTCCTTTAGTATTAGGAGAGCGAGATATCTTGCAAGTAGCTACTACTTTACCTGGAATTTCCAAAACGGGNGAAGGTTCTTCAGGATATAATGTAAGGGGAGGTAAGGAAGACCAAAACCTTATTCTTTTAGATAATGGGGTGCTGTATAATCCCACCCACTTTTTCGGGATTTTCTCATCTTTAAATCCTTTTACCACGGGAGATGTTAGCATCTTTAAAGGAAATATTCCTGCCAAATATGGTGGNCGCTTATCNTCGGTATTTGATATTAAAACTAAAGATGCTAATACTCAAAAAATTGCCGGTGAGGTATCCATAGGGCCAGTCACCAGTAATGTNACGTTAGAGCTTCCTATTATAAAAGATAAAGCCGGCTTAATAGTGGGGGCTAGAGGNACNTATTCNGATTGGATCTTAAAGACTTTAGACGATGAATCATTANATAAGAGTGAAGCTTCATTTTACGATGTTATTGCCAAATACAATTACAGAATAAACGACAATAACGATATAAAAGCGACGGCTTATATGAGTACAGACCGCTTTAGTATTACAACAGATTCTTTGTTTAGTTATAGCAACAGGTTGTTTTCTTTTGAATGGAATCATAAGTTCAATAAAAAGAATAGAGGGAGTATCATTTTAACCAATAGTAATTACGATTTTGATATAGAATTAGACAGCGATGGGGATAGAAATTTTGATTTGGGTTATACTATAAATGAATCCGAATTGAAATTAAATATGAGCTACCAACCCAATAAAAATTATAAATTTAACTATGGTGTCTCAAGTAAGTTGTATAATGTTGAGCCGGGCAGTGTTACCCCAAGAGGGGGAAATTCTATTATTAGCCCTCTTATTATTCCTGATGAACGCGCTTTAGAGTCGGCAGCATATCTCTCAGGTAATTTCACTTTATCTGATAAGTTAACCGTTGATGCCGGGCTTAGATATTCAACGTATTCTTTTCTTGGGGATATTTCACAAAATGTATATCAGGAAGGTTTGCCTAAAAGTGAAAGTACCTTAATACGCGTGGATGAATTTGATAAAAACGAAGTGGTTGAAACCTATAATGGTTTTGAAGCAAGATTAGCGGCCAGGTATTTAATACAGGATGATCTATCAATTAAAGCCAGTTATAGTAATACATTTCAATACATACATTTATTAACCAATAACACCACATTATCGCCAACAGATACTTGGAAACTTTCCGATTTAAATATAAAACCACAAGAAGCCACCCAAATATCGGCAGGTATTTTTAAAAACTTAGAGGATGATCTCTATGAATTAAGCCTTGAAGGTTTTTATAAAACATCTAAAAACATTCTCGATTATAAGGTAGGTGCTCAATTATTACTTAATGAAACCCTTGAAACCGAAGTTTTAAAAGGCGAAGGACGAGCCTATGGGCTTGAATTTTTAATTAAAAAAACCAGGGGTAAGCTCAACGGTTGGCTGGGTTATACCTACTCGCGTTCGTTTATTAAATTAGATAGTGAGTTTGGGGCAGAACGGGTTAATAATGGCGAATATTTTGCATCTAATTTCGACAAACCTCACGATATAAGTCTGGTAGCAAATTACAAAATGACAAGACGTTTTAGCCTTTCCATGAATTTTGTCTACCAAACAGGAAGGCCTGTCACCTTTCCGATTGGAAAATTTGAATTTAACAATTCAGAATTTGTAGTCTTTAGCGACCGTAATGAATTTAGGATTCCAGATTATTACCGATTGGATATTGGTTTTAACATGGAAGGCAATCATAAAATAAAAAAGTTTGCGCATAGCTTCTGGAATTTCTCCATATTTAATGTTTTGGGCAGGAACAACCCGTTTTCTGTATTTTTTGTAACCGACGATGGTGAAATAAAAGCATTTAAAAGCTCTATTTTTTCGGTGCCAGTACCAACAATAACCTATAACTTTAAATTTTAGAATCCTATCAAATTTGTGATGATCATGTTAAAAAAAATATATCCCTATT
The DNA here is from genome assembly GCA_016765375.1 of Flavobacteriaceae bacterium. Lineage (GTDB taxonomy): Bacteria > Bacteroidota > Bacteroidia > Flavobacteriales > Flavobacteriaceae > NORP215. Next base: position 4,064 of record JAESQB010000083.1, read on the forward strand.
TTTTAATTGTAATAGTAAGTTTTGCCAGCAACAGTTGTGTTGAAGAATTTGATTTTAAAGCTGAGATCGAAACCTTTGAAAGTATTTTGGTTGTTGAAGCAACCATTTCGAATATCATTAAAAAACAAAAAATAAAATTATCAAGATCGTTTTCGTTGGACAGCACGATGCCGGCACCCGAACGCAATGCTATTGTTAAAGTTGAAGATGATGCCCAAAATCAGTATTTATTTAATGAANAAGAACCGGGGATGTATGTTTCAAATTCAGAATTTGGAGCTCTNCCANATCGCAATTATAAATTANTNATCACCACTAGTGATAACAGGGTATATGCATCAAAACAAATNCAATTAACCCAGAACACTAAAATTGATGCCCTTGAGGCATCGGCTTCAATAAATGATAATGGAGATGAAGGCATATCCATTTCTGTAGACACGTTTGACCCCACAGGAAATTCACAATTTTATAGGTATACCTTTGAAGAAACTCACAAAATTATCGCATCACTATATGTTTCGCGTGATTTAATTGTAATTTCAGACATTCCGCCTTTTGAAGTACAACTTGTGAATAAGGAAGAAGACCAGAGAGTTTGTTATAGCACTGTAAAGTCTAATAACATAATAATTGCCAATACCAATGAATTTGCTGAAGATAGATTGGATGATTTTTCTGTACGATTTATTAAAAAAAACAATATTATTTTGGCACATCGCTATAGTATATTAGTGACTCAACTTGTACAATCAAGAGAAGCCTTTACCTTTTTTGAAACCCTTAAAGAACTTTCAGAATCGGGAGAGAATCTCTTTAGCCAAATGCAACCCGGTTTTATTAGTGGTAATGTATTTTCTGAAACCAATTCAGATGAAAACGTATTGGGTTTCTTTGAAGTATCTTCTGTTGATTCACAACGTATTTATTTTAATTTTAATGACTTTTACCCAGAAGAGAATCCCCCTACTCTTGCCTTTTGTAATACATTTGTTGCGCCTCTTCTGATAGACCCAGGGGGCAGTTCACCTTTAATTGCAGCTCTACAAGCTGGGTTTAAATTTTACGATGAAAATGATGATGGCTCATTTGCAGGTGGCCCGTATTTGTTGGCTTTCCCTCCGTGTGGAGATTGTACAGTTAGAGGGACTACTGTTGTTCCTGATTTTTGGATTGAATAAATTATTTATTATGAAAAAACACATGTTTAAATTAGTAATGATCCTTTTAATGGGGTCTAATATTGTTTACGGACAACATATATTAACCAACCATAGTGATGTAAAAAAGTATGTAGACATTCCTCAAGAGCGTATTTTTGTACACCACAATGCCTCCTTATTGTTTGCCGGTGAATATTTGTATTATAAAATGTATTGCTTAAGTACAGATACCAATACCTTAAGCCATACAAGTAAGATTGCTTATATTGAATTGGTAGGAGAGGGTGGCGAACGCATCATTAAAAATAAAATAAAACTAACAGAGGGTCTTGGTCAAGGCGAATTTTTTATTCCTACATCGGTGCCATCTGGAAATTATAAACTCTTAGGCAATACCCAATGGATGCGGAATGGGGATAAAAATCATTTTTTTCATACCGATATCGCTATTATAAATCCATATCAAGGAAATCAAGAAAATATATTAGCCCTTAACACCAATACAGACGAAAGTTTTAAAACCAATAGCGCCAATGGATTAGACGCTTTAATTGAAGATCGTGTTACTAAAAATAATCTTTTAGACCATATAGCCTTGTCTACCAATACGCAAACATTTAGTAAAAGATCACCTGTGTCTTTAAGCGTTAAGAGCTTAAAAGAAGACCTTAGTCATGGCAGTTATTCTATTTCGGTAAGAAAGATTGATGCCATAAAAACTCCTTCAATGCATAATACCTTTAGTTATTCGGCACTTTATAAAAGTAACGACATAAAGCTTGGTGGTGTTGGGACTCATATTTATTTACCAGAATCTAAAGGCGAAATGGTTTATGGAACCGTGGTGAATATTGAAACCAATTTACCAGTTGCTAAGAAAAAAGTAGTTATGTCTATTTTAGGAAATAAAAACAAACCCGCTGTTGCTTATACAAATTCTGAAGGCTTGTTTTATTTTTATATCGATGTAAACTACAATGGTGCAAAAGCAATTTTACAAGTTTTTGAAGAAGATTATCAACACAAAGTGGTGATGAATACGCATCAATCTTTAGATTATAGCGATTTGACCTTTAATGAATTTAAGATCAATTCAAAAATGAAAGACTTAATTCAACAGCGCAGTGTTTATAATCAAATTCAGAATGGTTATTTTAGTGTAAAGCCCGATACGGTTAAAACAATAACCCTTCCCGAACCTTTTTACGGAGGGCGTCAAAAAACATATAATTTGGATGATTATACTAGTTTTGATTCTGTTGAAGGCATCATGTTAGAGATCATTAATCATGCCTGGACCACAAAAGACAAAAACGGCAATCCTGTTTTTATTGTTCGAGGTCACGAATTTAACCCCTATTATGAATTAGGCTTATTGCCATTACTACTTGTCGATGGCATTTATGTTCAAAATCATGAAACGGTGATTAATTATAATGCCAAGGATATAAAAAATGTGACCATCTCGAAAGACGATTATTACGATGGTACCACGGTATATAAAGGCATTATGAATATAGAAACTAAAACGGGTGAATTTCATAAAGTATTGAATGAAAGCTATATAAGCCATGTTGATTTATTTTCACCCGAACTAAAAAAGGATTATTTTCATCAAACATATTCTGAGCTCACAAAAAATGAGACCGATCGCATTCCAGATTTTAGGCAACAATTGCTTTGGATGCCAGAGCTCATTTTTAATCAAGACGAGACTACCATCACCTTTTTTACTTCAGATAATAAAGGCGATTACGAAATTAGCTTAGAAGGTTTTACCGATAGTGGCAAGCCGGTTTCTGTAAAGAAAATGATACGGGTAGAGTAAACTATTCTTATATATATTTAAACCATTGTCGAATAAAAATGTTTATTTTTGCAGTAAATTTTTAAGGGCGTGAAAAATATATTAGTCCCAACGGGCTCTACTGAAAATGCAGTAAGCAACTTACAATATGCCATAGAATTTGCCTCCTTATACGGGGCAACCGTTTATGTCATTAATCTTTATGAAGAGCTTTCTAAAGCAGGAGGCCTTTCCAAGGTAAACCGTTTGATCTTAGAAGAACACCAAAGCGAATTGGATATCCTATTGGCTAAGGTTGACTTTAAAGGGGTAAAGGTAATTGCAAAACCCGTTAAAGGAGAAGCTTTTGAGAGCATAAGCAGGATTTCTAAACAGTTGGATATCGATCTGCTTATATTATCCCCAAAAAGTGTCTCACTACGCGATGAGGTTTATTTAGGAAGGGTTACCGGAAGGCTTATCAAACAAACCGAGATCCCGGTGCTAATTGTACCACAAGATTATGCCTTTAAAAAGGCCAAGACCATTTTAATGGCTTTTAAGAATGGTCGTTTTGAAAAGAAAAACATGTTACGGCCCTTAAAACTTTTCTTAGAGGTATTAAATTCAAAATTAAATTTATTACACGTTATCGTCCCGCATAACGAAGATTGTGAGAACCCTATTAATGCAAAATTAACAGCCTTAAGTTCTAAATTAACCACAACACATAATGCCACAACGTTTCAAGGGGTATTGGAGCATTTTCAATCAAACAAGCCCGATATGCTTTGTGTGGCAAGACGCAAGCGTGGTTTTTTTAATAAATTGTGGGAAAAGAACATTATTTTAAAGAAAGAGTTTCATTGTAGCATTCCTTTACTTATCTTGCGCGGCAATGATTAAACCCATAAACTGGGGATGTAGCTCAGCTGGCTAGAGCGTTTGACTGGCAGTCAAGAGGTCGTGGGTTCGACTCCCATCTTCTCCACAAAACACCCTGTAAGTTATATACTTGCAGGGTGTTTTTTATATAGTGTACTATGGGGTTTTATTAAAAAAATTTATAATTATATCCATCAAATCCTTTGCTCCTTTTTTTCTAGCTTTCTTCCAAAAAAATAATTCACTTAATATTGATGAACTAATCATAATTAAAGAAATAATTATAACTCCTTTCCAGCCATCAACTAAATAACCCGCTATTCCAAGGATTATTAAAATCCCTAAATATAAAAATAATGCTTTTTTCAT
>JAESQB010000084.1 GCA_016765375.1 Flavobacteriaceae bacterium
CCTAGAACTAAGTCGAGTTGCTCGCCGTTAAAACCACTTACAATCCATGATCCGTTTGCATTTTCTAATGGGGCAGGCAGCTCAATGGTCAGTAGTGCTGTAGTACCGCTATCTGAAAAATTCAGATCCCAGCCTCCAAGAATTGTTTGATTAGGATTACCCGCACTGGTGACCACCAGTTGATTTTCTGTATTAAAATCGAATTTATAACCTACTGTACTTTCTTCACCATTCAATTTTGGAAGCCAAACACATTCTAATAGACTATTTTTTAAGCCTTCTAGTGTATATTGGTTATCACATTCCTTCTCTAATTCTAGGAATTTATCACCATATATTAATTTTATCTCATGAAAATCATGGAAGTTCACAACTTCCCATTTTCCATTAAATCGATTATCCGTTCCCGGAAACTCAATCACAACAAATATTTTCCCATCGGCTTCTTGAATGGTTTCCCATGTTCCTTCAAGATTTCCAGCACTTGTTGGGTTTGAAACTACTAAGACATTATTTTCATTAAAGTGAAATGTATATGCCTCGGTAGTATCATTTCCGTTTAACTCGGGCAACCACATACAGTCTAAAAGCGCATAATGTACATCTTCAAGAGTAAAGTTATTTACATCATCATCACATGCTCTATCTAATTCCAGTTCAAAATTATTTTCAAGGTTTATTAACTCCAGCTCATGACCACCATGGTGACCAATAAATTTCCATCTTCCATTAAAGCCTTCTAAGGAACCTTGAAGCGAATCGATAACTATAATAGGTTTTTTAACTCCTATAGGTGTATCTGTCAGTGTTATTTCCCAACGTCCAAAAACAAACTCTTGCGTCGCTGTGNTTAATACTTTTAATTCGTGATTTTCACCAAAGATCAATTTGTACACACTNGTTCCATGGTCATCATTCAACTCAGGNGTCCAAGGACATTCCATAAGGAAATAGGTGATATAGTCATCACTACAATGATTATCTATTTCAAGGGTCTGATCGCCATGCTCTAACATAATCCAGAAAGGATCAACATCAAACATAGTAAGAAGCCATTGTTTATTGAAACTTTCAAGAGGCCCTGATAATCCATCTATAGTTACGTACGTTCCTGTAACGTTAGATGATGTACTCCAATGTCCTGCAATAATTTCTTTAGTTATAGGATTGTATACCATCAATACATTATCGGCATTAAAGTTAAATTGGTAATCTCTAGTATCATCACTCTCATTTAAACCTGGACTCCAAACGCAGTTCATAAGAGCTGCATTCAATTCGTCAAGATCAACAATTAAAACATCATCACAATTTCTTTCAAGTATGAAAGTCAAGCTGTCATTCTCTAATTTAAATTTATGATTGTATTCGTTAAAGTTTTTGATCGTCCATTCTCCAGCAACTATTTCTAGATTTCCATCTTCGGTCTCAAGCTCTACTACTAAAAAGGCTTTTCCATCTACCTCAGAAACATTTACAGTCCACGTTCCATTTATAATTTCATCAGAACCGTCTTCTTTAGCTTCAAGTGTGCCATCGTCATTAAAGTAAAAGGAGAAGTAGGTAACATCATCACTTCCGTTTAGTGAAATTGAGCCAACCCAATTACATTCTAACAATATTTCAATGATATCATCAGGACTTAAATTTTCATGATGATCATCATCGTCGTCATCATTACTTTCACACTCGTGTATTAGATCTTCCAATTGAGCATCATCTACTACTTCAATAATTGCATCACCTTCTAAAATGACCATTATAGGATATTGCATACTAACAAAATCGCCTTCTTGAAGGCTTGTTAGAAAAGAATATAATTCGGCATCATTTCCTATTTCTACGGTACCTGTTTGCAGGTGATCACTATTAAACGTAAAAAAAGTAATGGGGTAAATAAAATCTAAACAATCAATTTCTTCATCATTTTCATCCTCACCATGATCACATAAATCAATGAAATCATCCAATTCCTCTTGATTATTAATAATGATTTCATCGAAGTTATCAAAGATTATGGTAATAGGAAAAACAATTTCAATGGTATTTTCACCATTTTCATTGGCTTCGAAAATTTCTTTTATTTCTTGAAAACCATCTTCGTTTTCTATTACAATCTCTTCTCCATTTACTATAATAACAAATGGAAATTCAATACTAGAACAATCGGTTCCGTCAATAATATCATCGATATCCCCATCGTTTTGTGAAACTCGTGCCAATAGTTTCAATAAGGGGGCATCGTGTTTAATAGTATTTTCTTGGGGTTCGTCTTCAAGTTGAAGCTCTTCTTCCTGGCAGCTTGTAAAAAACAATCCTATTAAAAGGAAAAACAATAAGCCTGTTTTGGTAAATTTTTTCATAGCGTTAGCTTCTAAGGTTTTTGTCTTTATAACTATAACAGGCTTGTTTTAAAAAACCTACCTTAAAAATTAAATTATTTAACCCCCAAAACTTCCACACTTTAAAAATGACTTCATTTAAACACTCAAATAAGATAATTTTAGACAAGAAATAAAAAAACTAAAAATGCGTTATGATAAAAAAAACTATATTTAACCAAATTTTACCCTTAAAAATTCAGTCTCCTTGGAAATAGAAGAAAACGTTTGTGAAGAGCGAACTTATGACCGTATATATAGAAGCTTAGCACCTTCGCTACGCAATTTTATATATTATAAATGCGGTGATAGCGATTTGTCAAGCGATTTAACTCAAGAAGCTTTTATACGGCTATGGAAAAATTGTTCTAAAGTTCCGCTATCTAAGGCCAAGTCGTTTTTATATACCGTAGCTAAAAACTTATTTTTAAATGATGTTGCNCACAATAAAGTGGTTTTAAANTACAAACAACATACAANTAATCGNGTANACACTATTTCNCCNGAATTTATTTTAGAAGAAAAAGAATACAAAGCCAAGCTTCAAAATGCTATTGATAATCTTTCTGAAGCACAGCGAACGGCATTTTTACTCAACAGAATAGAAGGAAAAAAATATAGAGAAATTGCTATAATACTGGACATTTCAGAAAAAGCAGTAGGCAAGCGAATACATGATGCTTTAGCAACTTTAAGAAAAGATATTGAAAATATTTAATAAAAGAGGTAGTAAAACAAGGTCTTACCTGTTATATAAATAGAAAACACTGTCATGGAGAAACAATTCCTTATTGATAAATTGATGAATGGCATCATCTCTGAAGAAGAATTAAACGTCTTAAAGAGTGATCCCAAATACGCATCGTATTTAAAAATTGCAGACTATGCCTCGCAATTGGAAACCCCTTCCATGGACGTTAATGCATCGCTTAGCGACCTTAGAAAACGCATTACAAAAGAAAATTCAAAGTTAAGATACCTAAGACCTTTAAAATCCTTTATGCGAATAGCGGCAGTACTTGCCGTACTGTTTGGGTCTTATATCTATTTAAATACATTNCCCACNACCATGAGTACCGATATGGCAGAATCTATAACGTTTAATCTGCCCGATCAGTCTGAAATAATCCTCAATGCCGATTCGGAAATTGAATACAAAAAAAATAAATGGGAGACCAACAGANGCTTAGATTTAAATGGAGAAGCCTATTTTAAAGTTTCTAAAGGAAATACCTTTACCGTGAACACTATTCATGGAAAAGTTCGTGTTTTAGGAACCCAATTTAATGTGTATAGCAGAAATGATGTTTTTAATATCACCTGTTTTGAAGGCTTGGTAAGTGTNACTTTTAACGACACTACGATTAAAGTTCCTGCGGGGAATCAATTAAAAATTGAAAATAACAAAGTATTTTCTAAAAACACTACCCTTGCAGAAAATCCTATGTGGATAAATCATGAAAGCCATTTTGAGAACACCAAACTTCAGAGTGTTATTGAAGAAATTGAAAGACAATACGGAAAACGTATTAACACAACAGATATAAACACTCAAACTAGATTTACCGGAAGCTTTACCCANAACAATCTTGAATTGGCTTTAAAAAGTATTTGCATACCTTTACAGTTAGCGTATAAAATTCAAGAGAATGGCATTATATTGTATGGGAAAGGTAACTAAGCCACACACCATACTTTATATAATCATTTTTTTATTACTCTCCTCCCAAACCAAAGCACAAACTCAAGAGAAGCAGTCATTAATCACCTTGCTTTCTGAACTTGAAACTCAATATAATATCCGCTTTTCTTTTGTGACCGATCAGATAACGGCCTTGGAAGTTATACCCCCTGATAAAAATTTAACCTTAGAGCANGCCTTAAAGTATCTTAGTNCTAAAACTAAGCTTGAATTCAATAATATAGACCAACGCTATATTGCCGTTGTAAAAAAAGAGGAAGCACTTATCTCATTTTGCGCCTTTATTATCGATACGTTTTCTCAGGACGGTCTCGCTGCCGCTACGATTCAGGTTGACGGTAGTAATATTGCAACCATTACCGATAACAGTGGAAAATTCACCTTAAATAGTATTCCTAAAAGCAGTGTTCTTACCATTCGTTATTTAGGTTATAAACCCATAAAATTAGTGCCCGATAAATTTAAACATACCGGAAACTGTGCTCAGATAAATCTCGTTCCAAAAGTTAGAGAGCTAGAACAAATATCATTGCGAAGTTTTCTTACCAAAGGCATCGATAAAAAATACAATGGCAGCGTTGAATTAAATACCGATAAAATAGGCATCCTTCCTAGCCTCGCCGAGCCAGATATACTCCAAATGATCCAAGCACTTCCTGGCATTAAAAGTGTAGACGAGCGGGTTTCAAATATCAATATTAGAGGCGGCACTCACGATGAGAATCTCATATTATGGGACGATATAAAAATGTACCAAAGCGGGCATTTTTTTGGGCTTATATCTGCTTTTAATCCTTATATGACAAAAAAAGCCATTATTTATAAAAACGGCACAAACCCCCGCTATGGTGAAGGGGTGTCGGGAATCATTGATATACGTTCNGAAAATAAAGTTTTAAACCATTTTTCAGGAGCGCTTGGTTTTAATCTTATCAATGGAACGGCCTTTGCAAACATCCCCATAACTAAAAACTTCAGTCTACAAGTTTCAGGNCGGAAATCTATAAACGAATTGTTTACCAGCCCTACTCAAGATCAATTTTTTAATCGAATTTTTCAAAATACCAAGATCACCCAATTAAACAATAATACAACTGAGGNTGANATNACGGCCAAAGTTNATTTTAGNTTTTTNGATGTNGGNATAAAAGCCTTATACAATCCTACAGATTTAGANAAGATTCGACTCAATTTTTTAACCATTGACAATTCCCTGAAATTTACAGAAACCCTAAGGACTGAATTAACNCTTAATTCANAAACCAGCGATTTAAAACAACAGAATTTTGTAGGTGGTTTAAGCTGGGAAAGGCAATGGAGCGATAAGTTAGTAAGCAAAGCTTTAATTTTTGGAAGCAATTACTTATTAAAGGCCAATAATTTAGATGTGCTCACCGAACAACGCGTTTTACAAGATAACGAGGTGTTGGAATATGGCATAAAACTAGATGTTGATTATTTTCTAAACAAAAAAATAACCTTAACGGGAGGCTACCAACTTATCGAAACAGGAATTTCAAATACTCAAGATGTAAACATACCGAATTTCAGAAGCTTTATTAAAGAAGTTTTATTAAAACACAGCATATATACTAATTTTAGTTTTAGTTCACAAAACAAAAAAACAATTGCTAATGCAGGACTTAGAGTTAATTACATTCAAAAATTCGATACCCTATTAATTGAACCCAGATTAACCCTTTACCACAAACTGAATAAAAAATTTGCCATTGAAGCACAGGCCGAGTTTAAAAATCAAACCACCTCGCAACGTATCGATTTTCAAAGCGACTTTTTAGGTATAGAAAACCGACGATGGATCTTGGTAAACAATAAAGATGTACCTATTATAAGAAGTAAACAAGCCTCACTGGGTGTGGTTTACAAAAACAGAGGTTGGTTTCTTAATGCCGAAGCGTTTATAAAGAAAGTTAAGGGCATAACCACCACAAACCAAGGTTTTCAGAATCAATTTCAATTTATCAAGAGTCAGGGTAGTTATGAGGTAAAAGGCGTAGAATTTGTAGTTCAGAAAAAAATAAATAATTTCGACACCTGGTTCAGTTATAGCTATACTAAAAACGATTATACCTTTAAAAGCTTAACACCTAGCAGATTTCCTAGCAATCAAGACATTAGTCATACGGCTACTCTGGCCACGGCATATACCTATAACCGTTTAAAAATTGCTCTGGGATTAAATTTTCATACAGGAAGACCTTTTACTATTCCCGTACCGGGTGATGAAACGGTTTTTAAAGGCTTTGAAACCCAAGTGAATTTTGACACCCCAAATGATCAAAACCTGAATAATTACCTTCGAGCTGACCTTTCTGGAGAGTATAATTTTACGATTTCAAATAAATTAAAAGGAAAACTCAACCTAGCGCTTATTAATTTATTTAACCGAAAAAATACCTTAAACATCTATTATATCATCAAATCTGATGATGAAGGCGTTCCTAAGGTTAATGAGATCAAGCAATATTCATTAGGCTTTACGCCTAATTTTTCCTTTCAGGTTATATTTTAACTACATCCGTTCCGGAACTTCAATACCCAATAAGGCAAAGGCATTTTTTATTGTTATGGCTACTAAATTAGACAATTGCACTCTAAATTGTTTTTGTATTAAATCATCAGCACCTAATATAGAAACGTTTTGATAGAACGAATTAAATGCTTTTACCAACTCGTAGGTATAATTGGCTATTAAGGCCGGACTGTGTTGTTGAGCCGCCAATTGTACCGTAGCAGGATAGGACACCAACTGTTTTATGAGTTGCTTTTCCTTATCGTGAAGCTCATAAGCATTTATGCTAACCGAGGTATCAAAATTGGCCTTGCGCAATATCGATTGTATTCGTGCATAGGTATATTGTATAAAGGGCCCTGTATTGCCTTGAAAATCTACCGACTCTTCAGGATTAAACAAAATACGTTTCTTGGGATCTACCTTTAAAATATAATATTTTAATGCGCCCAGGCCTATGGTTTTGTAGAGCTTCTCTTTTTCTGCTTCTGTATAGCCTTCCAGTTTTCCTAATTCCTTAGAGATGGTAGCTGCGGTATTGGCCATTTCTGCAATTAAATCGTCGGCATCAACCAC
>JAESQB010000011.1 GCA_016765375.1 Flavobacteriaceae bacterium
TTGCTTCAAAAATCACTTGGAATAGGAACTACGGGTTTGGGAACCGTTACTACGATATTGTCTTTAGTTTCTGTAATAGGAACAGTTATTTTATTATTTAAGCTTTAAATTATGAACAGAGATTTAGAATTAGAGCATTATTATAATACCTTCGATTTTAAACGATTCTTATTCAAATTGTTGGGCAATTGGGTGTTTTTTGTTTTAACGCTAGGCATCGCTTTTGGAATCGCTTACTATATTAGTGTTAGAAATGTTTCGGTTTATCAATTGCAAAACATGATCTCAATTGAAGAGGAGCAGAATTCGTTTCTAACATCAACCTCTGATTTTCCATTTAATTGGGGCGGTACCACCAATAAGGTAAATACGGCTATAATTACTTTGAGATCACGCACTCATAATGAAAAGGTAGTTAATAAGCTTCAGTATTATATCACCTATTTAAAACAAGGCATATATCAGTTGGAAGATGTTTATAGGCGAACCCCTCTGGTTTTTATAGCTGACGAGGCTTCAAACATGATGCTTGACCGCTTAATAAAGGTGACGTTAATAGATTCTACCTCTCTGAATGTGCAATTTAGCAATGAGGCAAATCGTGTTTTTGTCCAGCATACCGCTACTAAGAAAAAGCGATTTGTTAAAATTGAGAATCAAAACTTTAATCAGGATTTTGATATCAATGAACCCATAAATCTTCCGTTTTTAAGTGGCGTCTTTAAACNTTCTGGTTTGCCTTTAGAAATTGGAACTTCCTTTTATTTNAAGTTTTTAAATTTTGATNGCGTGGTTTCTCAATACAGAGGNGTCTCAGTTAGGGTAGAGTCTNANGGNTCNTCTATTTTTATACTAACCNTACGCGGAACCAATAAGNCTAAAATTGTAGATTACTTAAACACGTCGGTACAAACCCTTAGTGACGATATGTTGGCCAGTAAGAACCTCTTTGCAACAAAAACAATAGATTTTATTAATGAGCTTTTAAGTGAGAAATCTGAGGANCTATNAGGAATAGAAGATGAATTGAATGCTTTTAGAAATAAAACAGAAGTCTTAGATCTAACAGATAGAGCTAAAGAAATTAATGTAAAACTTTCATTATTAGACACTCAAAAAGAAACCATTACCAATACAAAAAATTATTATGAGGTTCTGGAACAGTATTTATCAAACAGGGTTGATTATAGCAATATTCCGGCACCTTCTGTTGTGGGAATAAACGAGAGCAGTATTGGAGCTGGAGTTTCTAAAATTGTTGAGTTAGGCGAAAGGCGTAAAAACTTTGAATATTCANTTAAGGAAAACGCACCCGTATTTGCAGATATTGACAGGCAAATTAATACCGTAAAAAGTGGCTTGATCGAAAATATAAAATCATCAAAAGGGCTTATAAATTCTGAATTACAAATAGTAAATCAAAATATTATAAATTTTGAAGCTNAGTTGCGTAAACTGCCGTCNAACCAACAGGAACTNATACANATACAGCGGCGTTANAATTTAAGCGAAACCACCTATAATCTTTTTCTTGAAAAATTAAGTGAGGCAGGNCTCTTAAAGGCAGCCAATGTGAGCGATGTTGTAATTATTGATGAAGCAAAGGATATTGGAGGTGGAAAAATTGGGCCGAATACCCAATTAAATTATGTGATAGCTGGTATTTTTGGCTTTTCCATTCCCTTTGTCACGGTTTTTATATTGGTTTTTTTTGATAATAAAATATATACCAATCAAGAGATTAATAAATTATCGCCTGCACCTATTTTAGGGGTCATCGGGAAAAACAATTCAAATAGCAATCTTGCCGTACTCAATAATCCAAAATCTTTAATTTCAGAGTCTTTTAGGGCGCTTCGGTCTAATTTGCAATTTCTCTATAAAGAAAAATTGATAAAGGGGGCTAAAACCGTTTTAATTACCTCATCCATTAGTGGGGAAGGAAAAACCTTTTGTTCAATAAACCTTGCCTCGGTATTTTCATTAAGCGATAAACGAACCGTTTTGGTGGGTTTGGATTTTAGAAAACCTAAAATTTTTGAAGATTTTGATATAGATAACTCTTTTGGAGTGGTTAATTATTTGATAAACGATAAATCGCTTGCTGAGATTACTCAGGAAACCCAATATCCATATATCGATGTTATTTTATCGGGACCCATTCCTCCAAACCCCTCAGAATTATTAATGAGTGATAGGATGGAAGAGTTTATGGAAGAACTAAAATTGCGTTACGATTATATAATTTTAGACAGCCCGCCACTTGGTTTGGTAGCAGATGCTCTTGAGTTGATAAAATACGCCGACACCACCTTGTTTGTAGTACGTCAAAAGTTCACTAAAAAAGGCATGTTGAACCTGCTCAATAAGAATTTTAAACTCAATGAGATGACCAATATTAGCATTGTCATGAATTATTTTCAACATAAGGCTAAATACGGTTATGGTTATGGTTATGGTTATGGTTTTGGTTATGCCTATCGTGATAAGAGTTATGGAACCAGTGATGAAGATACCAGTCAAAAAGGAATAATAAAAAGGTTGGCTTCCTTTTTTAAACCAAATTAATAATCTAAAGCGTTTTATTTTTTACTTGTAAATAGTAATAAAACATAAATTTATTGTGGAGAAAAACTTAAACATGGATGAGAAATGGTTATATGAAATATCGGCCAAGCAAAAGCTAATAAATCTTAATTTTAAAGAAATTTGGAGGTACCGAGACTTGCTTTTCTTGTTTGTAAAACGCGATGTTATTACTTTATATAAACAGACCATTTTAGGGCCGCTGTGGTATGTGATTCAACCCCTGTTTACCTCGGTAATTTTTACTCTTATCTTTAATAATTTGGCAAATATCCCAACCGGTGATGGGGTTCCGGCATTTTTGTTTAACCTCGCAGGCATAACCTCTTGGAATTATTTTAAAGACTGTTTGGTAGGCACCTCGAGTACTTTTACAAAAAATCAAAATATTTTTGGAAAAATTTATTTTCCACGGGTTATCATGCCCCTGTCGGTTGTGGTTTCCAACCTTTTAAAGTTTGGGATACAACTATTGGTTTTTGTGGGCTTCTATTTCTACTATGTGTTTATAGCCAATGCACAAGTCATGCCTAATAAGGCTTTATTATTATTGCCGCTGTTAATCCTACTCATGGGACTTTTAGGCTTGGGTCTGGGTATGTTGATTTCGGCCATGACCACCAAGTATCGTGATTTGACTTTTTTGGTAGCTTTTGGTGTGCAATTATTAATGTATGGCTCGGCAGTCATGTATCCCATTTCGTATTTTAAAGAAA
>JAESQB010000085.1 GCA_016765375.1 Flavobacteriaceae bacterium
AATAGGCACAGGGTTCATAAAGTGCATGCCAATGACTTTATCTGGTCTTGAAGTGACTGCAGCTATTTGCGTAATGGATATGGAAGAGGTGTTGGTTGCCAAGATGGTATCCTCTGGGCAGAAACCATCCAACTCCTTAAAAATTTTTAGCTTGAGATCTATATTCTCTGTAGCGGCTTCAATCACCAGGCTGGCGTATTCAACCCCCGTTTCAAGACTGGTATGGGTGGTGATGTTGTTTAAGGTTTCTTGTTTTTGGGCTTCGGTTATTTTTTCTTTAATAACCATTCTCTCCAGGTTTTTTGAAATGGTAGCTATGCCTTTTTCTAAAGCGGCCTCTGAAATGTCTATAAGTTGTACCTTATAATGGTTTTGAGCGAAAGTATGGGCAATTCCGTTTCCCATGGTTCCAGATCCTATTACGGCTATATTTTTCATGTGTCTTTTATATTGTTTTAGAGGTCACATGTAACCTTTTATGATTAAAAAAATCATTTTTTTAATCATGTCGGTTTCATATGAGGTTTTTTATTTTTAATATTTTATTCATATAAATTTTGAGCATCAGCTTTACTGATGTCATAAAACAAATTGGCTATTTTTTGGGTGACAGCTTTAAAAAATATTTCACCTTTTTCTTTTGTTGCTAATATGGNGTTGCCAACACCNGTATCGTCACTTATCTCAGACCATTTNCGTTCTGTCCATANCCACTCTTNAGAGAAGGCTTTAATTTTATTTTTCTTTTCCTTGCCCTTGCCCCATTTTTCTTTTGGCAAAACTAAGTCGGGTTTGAGATATAGTAACNAACTTGTTTCCAACTCATCTGCGTGGTCGCCTGGGTTTTTAAAATATTTATCTCTTTCAAGTGTTTTAAACCAATTTGAAACAGCTATAAAATCTGCTTCAATGACATCGGTGGCATAGGGTAAATGGTAATTATGAGCTTCTGTTGCTGCCCAAGGAAGCACTGCCAATTCAAATTTTGCATCTTTTAAAGCTTCCCAATTTGTTTCCGCTAAAATATAAGGTCTCATAAATTTGGATATCAGGAGGAGTTTCTGCTTTTTTATAATTGGTCTATGATCATTAAGGCAATTCTAAGGGCTTCGGTGCCTTGTTTTAAGGAAACCCTTGGTGTGATGTCTTGATTAATAGCTTGAGCAAAATCATCAAGCTCGGCCAGAATTGCGTTATTGGGTTCTACCCGAGGATTGTCAAAATAAATTTGTTTTTTAACGCCTTCTGCATTGGCGAGTATCATGGCGAAATCATCTGGATGTTCCGGGGCATTTTTCATTTTTACCACCTCACATTTTTTCTCATCAAAATCAACCGAGATATAGGCATCTTTTTGAAAAAAGCGTGCTTTACGCATTTTTTTGAGCGATATTCTACTGGCGGTGAGGTTGGCCACACAGCCATTTTCAAATTCTATTCTGGCATTGGCTATATCGGGNGTTTCACTTATTACNGAAACACCACTGGCATTAATGCATTTTACTTTTGAATTTACCACACTTAAAATAGCATCTATATCGTGAATCATAAGNTCNAAGACCACCGAAACGTCAGTGCCNCTGGGGTTANATTCGGCCAAGCGATGGGCTTCTATAAACATGGGCTGGTCTATNAGTTTATGCACGGCTAAAAAAGCCGGGTTATAACGCTCAACATGCCCTACCTGACCTCTTATTTTGTGTTTGTGAGCCAAATCGCGTATGTGTTCGGCCTCTTCCAGAGTATGGGTGATGGGCTTTTCTATAAAAATGTGTTTACCTGCTTCTATAACCTTTGTGGCACATTGAAAATGAGAAACCGTAGGCGTCACTACATCTACCATATCACAGGCCTCGATAAGTNNCTCNAAAGTATCAAANNTNTTATATCCAAATTCTTCAGAAATAGCCTTGGCATTATCCTTATTGGCGTCATAAAACCCAACAAGTTCATAATTTGATGATTGCTCTAATAGCCTNAGGTGAATTTTTCCGAGGTGCCCTGCACCAATAACCCCTGCTTTTATCATATATAAATTTACTTAGTAAAATAGACTGCTTAAAATTTTAAATTTAAACACTTTGTTTATTTTGCACAAAAATAAACTATTCTGCGTAATTTTACATAGAAAATATTTGTAATTGGACATAGGCTTTGTTTACATTTACNACAAATAATATTGGTTGAGGGATACATTTAAACATAAGGGGAAAAGGCAACAATTGGTTGAGATAATTAAAATGAAGGGGATAAAGAATAAAGGAGTGCTANCCGCTATTGGAAAGATACCCAGACATTTATTTTTAGATTCGGGTTTTGATGATCACGCCTACCAGGACAAGGCTTTTCCTATTGCCGCCAATCAGACCATCTCACAACCGTATACCGTAGCCATACAAAGCGAACTTTTAGAGCTAAAAAAAGGCGATTCTATTTTAGAAATTGGAACAGGTTGTGGTTATCAAACCGCTGTATTGCTTGAAATGGGCGCTAAAGTATATACTATAGANCGNCAAAAAGAACTGTTTAAAAAANCCAATTTATTCTTACCAAAATTAGGTTATCGCGTTAAGCGNATGGTGTTTGGNGACGGTTATAAAGGCATGCCCGATTTTGCGCCTTTTGATGGTATTATAGTGACTGCCGGTGCACCTTTTATTCCTAAACCTTTAATGCAACAATTAAAAATTGGTGGTCGCTTGGTTATTCCAGTGGGAGCGACCTCTCAAACTATGACCGTNCTCACCCGTACATCGGCNTCTAAATTTGTAAAAAAAGAATACGGCGAGTTTTGGTTTGTACCGCTTTTGGNGGATAANAAGTAAACTTAAGATAATANGAATCGCTTCGCTCTAAGAACCAATAATTANAATAGAAATCTAAGAATCAAGAGCCAAGANCCAGGAATCAAGAGNTAGGACAAANTTTATTTCCAACTACTCACTAAGCAACCAATAACCTGCAACTACTAACTCTCAATCACTTTTTTTAATTATAGAATTACATTTTTTTGAATTAATAAAAATGATAATAATCAAGCTTTAGATGTTGGTATTTGTAATTTGCCTTTTGGAATTTGTCTTTATTGATTAAAAGCTTTTTTTATCCTGCTTAAATCGCGTTTGCTGTCTCGGTCTTTAATGGTCTCGCGTTTGTCGTGTAATTTTTTTCCTTTACACAAAGCAATTTGAAGCTTGGCCAAGCCCTTTTCGTTGGTGAAAAGCAGGAGCGGAATAAT
>JAESQB010000086.1 GCA_016765375.1 Flavobacteriaceae bacterium
GATGCAATAAAAATATTTTTAAATGAATTTTTTTGTTAATATCCTTTAGCCATATTCTAAGTTTCTGCTTACCGAAATAAACAGAAAGCCAAAGGGCTTATTATTAAACGTATATGATTTTGAAATAAAAAAAAGTAAAAAAACGTATGGGCATTTACTGAGAGCCCTCTTTCCGATTGCTATTAGAAAACAGACCTGCCTGCCGGCAGGCAGGCAATATAGAACATGTATAAAAACACTCCATGAGTTAGGTTCTAAATATAAAAGATGGTTTTTCATGCTTAAAAGGTTAATTACAGATTTTTTTGTCGTTTAATTCTAGTGGTCTATTATCATCCATATTATTATGGGTGATTTAAACCTGATTATCACATATTAAAAGGCATTATAAATTGAATTTATAAAACACTTCAAATATTTTGATGAATTTTAAAAACGAAAAGCCAATAAAACTGTTTTAACATACATGCCTTGGCTCCCTAAAGGAACAAGACGTTTATTAAACATAAAACAAGAATGGAGAAACAGTAGTAGGTCTTTCATGTGTCAATTATATTATTGTTTGAGAAGACACGTATACCCAATATTAATTGGGATTGATGATTAAAATTTATCGTTTAGGAGGTTAATAAATTTATTCCATCACATCAATTTCGTGTTGTAAAAAGATTAGGGACAACTAATATTTTTATCTTCTTTAATAAAAAAACTCTTTTCAAATGTAATATATTTTTTTATTAAAGATACATTAGTCTTATTTTTTTTTAGCATATGATGTCAAATTCATAGTATTTTATGCATTTGAATGCTTTATTGTAAAGATTGCTTATGAACTAAAAACTGTGTTAAAATAAAGAATTACCTAACTACCAGTTTCTTTGTAGAAGTCTTATTGTTTTCAGTAATCTGAACTAGGTAAACTCCGGGCTTAAGACTGGAGATGTTCAATCTGGAACTTTTTAAAAGTGTATTAATAACAGAACGTCCCAAAATATCATAAATCACCACTCTTTTTTCGGCATTTAAGGGGCTTTTAATAGTAAGTATTGGTCCGGAAGTAGGATTTGGAAAAATTGTAAAACCCCTATTTACATTTCTACTTAGAGCTAAAGTCTTCTCACCTTGAAATTTAATATTATCAATATACATGTTTTCTTCAGCACTATTCCCTCTAAATTCAACCACCAACTGTGCATTAATACCATCTGGGAGTGTTGCACTACCGTTAATCCAAGACCCTTCTATANACAAATCGTTAATATCTGAACCTTCGGTATTTAATATATNAATTTCGGTATTATTTGTTAGGTCTTTAATGTAAATNCTTATTCTATCATTCCCACTGGTATTGTTGGTGCCATTTCCTTCGTAACCTGTGGCCACAATAAAATAATCTATCAATACCATATTTGTAGTATATGTGGTCATATCAACAACCGCAGAGGTAAGAATCATGTTGCCATCGGTATCTGAAAAGCGATAGCCTTGATTTCCATCTGTAAAAGCCGTAACATCGTTGATANAATTGGTAATACCCACAAAATCACCATCGGTTAAACCAGATCCCGGNGTATTATAAGGCGTATATGAAGCGTTAACTTCCAATTCGGTAGCACTATTTTGATTTACAGGAAATTGTCCGGCATTGTTAANAAGNGNNTGTGCAANANTAGAATTGCCAATATCAACATANANAGNATNATTAACACCNNCTTGAATAAGAACCTCTTCAAAACTAGTAGAAGCAATCGTCATCACCTGTGAAAAAGATGTGGTGTNAATAAGTAGCGTTAATAATAGCGTAATTTTTTTCATNAGCAAGTATCGTTAAATACCGTCTTAAAAGNTCATCTCCTNNTTTTATATTATACTTCATATTTCATGCCAATCTAAATTTCGAANCCTAAAATTTTAAGCATAATACCATCAAAAGAAAACTTTTATTTTTTGACTAATCAAATATAAACATTTTAATCGAANTATTTAATAGAAACATCGATTATTTGCAGCTTATATCGATAAAAGNNGNNATTAATGGGTTAAACAGNAATTTCATTCAGTCNTAAAATTNCTATTATAAAAAAGAAATGAAGGTCATAAAACGAAAAATNATCTTACTNTTTNATATATTTTTNAAAACGAAAAAGAAATGAAACCAAGTAGTATCTCTATTTTAAAAAACNCCACTTCTATTTAANGACGACCTCTTACAAAAACATGTTCTCAAACAATAAAAAAAAACATCAATGGCCTTCANAAATTAGCACGCTATTATGTAAAATTGTGTAATTTTGCAAGCTTATTATAAAGAAAAGGTGGTATGCCCATGAATTTTACAGAATACAAAGGTCTTGATTTACCAAAACTCGCAGAAGAGGTTCTTGATTTTTGGAAAGAAGAATCTATCTTTAAGCAAAGTATTTCAACTAGAGCGGGACAAACGCCATTCATTTTTTTCGAAGGGCCTCCTTCGGCTAATGGACTGCCTGGCATTCATCATGTTATGGCGCGTACTATAAAAGATATTTTTTGCCGTTATAAAACTCAAAAAGGATACCAGGTACATCGAAAAGCAGGGTGGGACACTCATGGTCTGCCTATAGAATTAGGCGTAGAGAAAGAACTGGGCATAAGTAAAGAAGACATCGGAAAGACCATAAGCGTAGATGCTTATAATCAAGCTTGTAAAAAAGCGGTGATGCGTTATACCGACGTATGGAATTCACTCACCGAAAAAATGGGTTATTGGGTAGATATGGATGATCCCTATATTACCTACACCTCCAAATATATGGAAACTATATGGTGGTTGCTCAAACAAATTTACGATAAGAAACTATTGTATAAAGGCTATAGCATACAACCCTATTCTCCAAAAGCAGGAACAGGTTTAAGCTCGCACGAACTCAACCAACCCGGCACCTATCAGGATGTCACCGATACCTCAGTGGTGGCTCAGTTTAAAGCCATTCAAACAACGCTACCACAAATCTTAAAAGGCCATGGNGACATTCATTTCCTAGCNTGGACCACAACACCCTGGACCCTGCCTAGTAATACAGCCTTAGCCGTTGGTTCAAAAATTGATTATGTCCTGGTAAAAACTAAAAATTTATATACTGAAAAGGAAGTAAATTTAGTNTTGGCTAAAAATTTAGTTTCAAAACAATTTTCTGGAAGATACCAACAAGTAGAAAATTTAGAAGAATTTGAAACTAAAAAGGATATTGCTGGCGTCGCGACGAAAAAAATGCCTGCCATTCCATATTTAATTTTAAAAGAATTTAAAGGACAAGATTTAGTAGAAATTCGTTACGAGCAATTATTGCAATACGCTTTACCAAACGACAATCCCGAAAATGCCTTTAGAGTAATAGCCGGAGATTTTGTAACTACCGAAGAAGGTACAGGAATTGTACATGCAGCTCCTACTTTTGGGGCAGACGATGCCATGGTTGCCAAACAGGCCAAGCCAGAAGTGCCGCCATTATTAGTAAAAGATGAAAACGACAATCTGGTGCCTTTGGTAGATCTGCAAGGTAAGTTTAGACCAGAAATGGGGGAGTTGGGTGGCAAATATGTCAAGAATGAATATTATGACCAAGGGCAAGAACCGGAAAAATCGGTTGATGTTGAACTTGCTATAAAACTAAAGATTGAAAATAAAGCCTTTAAAGTAGAAAAATACACCCACTCGTACCCCAACTGTTGGCGTACCGACAAGCCCATTTTATACTACCCATTAGATTCGTGGTTTATAAAAATTACCGATGTAAAAGACCGCATGCACGAGCTAAACTTGGGCATCAACTGGAAACCGAAATCTACCGGTGAAGGGCGTTTTGGAAATTGGTTGGCCAATGCCAACGATTGGAACTTATCCCGCTCTCGATTTTGGGGCGTTCCTTTGCCCATATGGCGAAGTGAAGACGGGAAGGAAGAATGCATTATAGGCTCTATAGAGGAATTAAAAACTGAAATGAATAAAGCCGTTGCTGTAGGGGTGATGGAAAAGAATATTTTCGAAGATTTTAATCCCGGCGATTTTTCAGAAGAAAATTACGAAAAAGTCGACCTCCATAAAAATGTGGTTGACGACATTATTCTGGTTTCAAAAACTGGAAAACCCATGCGCCGTGAAACCGATTTAATTGACGTTTGGTTTGATTCGGGCAGTATGCCTTATGCCCAATGGCATTATCCCTTCGAAAATAAAGAAAAGGTAGAAGCCGGTGAGCGACAAGCCGATTTTATTGCCGAAGGCGTTGATCAAACCAGAGGCTGGTTTTATACCCTTCACGCTATAGCCACCATTATTTTTGACGATGTGGCCTATAAAAATGTGGTATCTAACGGCTTGGTATTAGATAAGAATGGCCAAAAAATGTCCAAACGTCTTGGCAATGCCGCCGATCCTTTTACTACCATAAATAACTATGGGCCAGACGCTACACGTTGGTACATGATAAGTAATGCCAACCCCTGGGATAATTTAAAATTTGATATGGAAGGTATTTCAGAGGTGCGAAATAAATTTTTTGGTACCCTTTACAATACCTATAACTTTTTTGCCCTATATGCCAATTTGGACGGTTTTAATTTCTCAGAATCCGATTTGCCCATAGAAAAACGTCCCGAAATAGACCAGTGGATCCTTTCTGAACTCAACAGTCTTATAAAACAGGTAGACGATTTTTACAACGATTACGAGCCCACTAAAGCCGCGAGAAGCATTTCGAAATTTGTTCAAGAAAATTTAAGCAACTGGTTTGTGCGATTAAGTAGGAGACGATTCTGGAAAGGCGATTACGCTCAAGATAAAATTTCGGCCTACCAAGTTTTATACACCTGTTTGATTGAGGTTGCAAAACTTAGCGCCCCTATAGCACCTTTTTTTATGGACAGGCTCTATAAGGATTTAACGCAAACTACCGGGAAAGATAAAAACCCTTCGGTACACTTGTCAGACTTTCCTAAATACAATGCTGAACTTGTAAACAAAGCGCTTGAAAGCAAGATGCAAAAGGCTCAAATCATATCATCACTGGTATTGTCCCTGCGCCAAAAAGAAAAAATAAAGGTGAGACAACCCTTACAAAAAATAATGATCCCTGTTTTAAATCAAAGCCAGCGTGAGGAAATATTAGCGGTTTCCGATTTGATTAAGTCTGAAGTTAACGTAAAGGAGATTGAAATATTAGACCAAGATAATTCCATTTTAGTTAAAAAAATAAAACCTAATTTTAAGGTATTGGGGCCTCGCTTTGGCAAAGACATGAAAACCATAGCACAAGTCATAAGTAGTTTTAATCAAGATCAAATTTCAAAAATTGACAGAGAAAAGGAAATTACTGTGGAAATTAATAATAAAAGTGTTAAATTGAGCGTTGAGGAAGTTCTTATTAGTTCACAAGACATAGAAGGATGGCTAGTTGCTAGCAATAGTGATATTACTGTAGCCTTAGACGTAACCATTACCGAAGCCTTGAAAAATGAAGGCATTGCTAGAGAATTGGTAAACAGAATTCAAAACCTGAGAAAAGATTCTGGTTTTGAGGTGACTGATAAAATAGAAATTACCTTAGAAAAAAATGAGATATTAGCGCTTGCTGTATCTCAAAATTTAAATTATATAAAAGAAGAAACCCTAACCGAGGTATTGGATTTTAAAACAGAAGTAAGAGGTGGTATTGAAATTGCTTTTGATGAAGTGACTACCAAAATGAGAATTAAAAAATTTTAAGTTATGGCAAACGATATAAAAAATAGATTTAGCGACAAACAACTGGAAGAATTTAAAGTTCTTATACATGATAAAATCGAAAACGCTAAACACCAGTTAGAGCTTATTAAAAGTGCCTATATGAACGACAGTAATAATGGCACCGAAGACACTTCACCTACATTTAAAGCATTTGAAGAAGGCAGTCAAGTTATGTCTAAAGAAGCCAATTCGCAATTAGCCATTCGGCAAGAAAAATTTATACGAGATCTCTCAAATGCCCTACTCAGAATCGAAAATAAAACCTACGGTCTTTGCAGAGTAACCGGTAAATTAATAAACCCCGAGCGTTTAAAATTGGTACCTCATGCAACCTTGAGTATCGAGGCGAAAAACATGCAAAAATAATTTCATTTTTAAGATCTAGATTCTATTTAATGTCACTAAAAAAAGCGCTAGCACTAGCATTCTTTATTTTACTCGTCGATCAAATTAGTAAGATTTATATTAAAACCCATTTTAGCTTAAGAGAACAACATCAGGTTTTTGAATGGTTTAAAATTCTTTTCATCGAAAACGAAGGCATGGCTTGGGGCNCGAAAATTCCCGGGCAATACGGCAAGCTTTTTTTAACCACATTTAGGCTTTTTGCCATTTGTGGAATTGGATATTGGTTATGGCTTGAAATTAAAAAAGGATCGCCAAAAATTTTAATTTTCTCTCTGGTATTAATCTTTGCCGGAGCTTTGGGNAATATCATAGATTCTGTTTTTTATGGGGTTATATTTACAGAGAGCAACGGACAACTGGCTACNCTATTTCCCGCAGAAGGCGGCTACGGNANGTTGCTACACGGCAAAGTGGTTGACATGCTTTATTTTCCCCTTTGGGATGGTTTCTTACCCCAATGGCTTCCCTTTATAGGCGGCAAACACTTTAGTTTTTTTGATCCTGTTTTTAATATTGCCGATACTTCTATTAGTTTTGGTGTTGGTATATTACTGGTATTTAACAAAAAAGCCTTTCCTCAAAAAAAGAAGTCAAAAAGTGTAAAAGAGTCCGCTAACNCCNAAGAACTAACAGATTAAAATTTAAAAATACAANTCGGCGTAACGCAATAATCCATNGGAATATCAAAACTACTATAAGGNAANGTCTCTTCTTCAGGNGGAAAAAANGAGAGCNCTATTTTTAAGACTTGAGACGAACATTGTTCCAAAAACTTATCGTAAAACCCCTTGCCGTAACCCAATCGGTTTCCTTGATTATCATAAGCCAACAGGGGTAAAAACACCAAATCAANTTGACTCGAAGCAANTTCAATACCATCTACGGGCTCTGTAATACCACGGCTTAAGGTTTTTAAAACCGTATTTTCTTGTAATAAAATGGCCTTCATAGTGCCACTTTTAAAATTGGCTTTGGGAAGCAATATGCTCTTGTCTTTTCCTTGTAAAACATGTAAAATGTATTCAGTATTCACCTCTTTTTTTCCAACAATAGGTAAAAAAATATGCACGTAATTTAAATGCCAAACATCTAATTTTAGAAGTTGATTGGCGATGGCCAAACTTTTTTCATCTATCTGATTTTCGGAAAGTTGCGCGCGTTTGTCCTTGTATTTTTCTCTAAGCTGCTGCTTGGTCATTTTGCAATATGTGTTGAAATATGAAACAGTGCATCACCTTGATAGATCAAAGGCGATTCGTTAACATTTATAACATAACCTTCATGACTGCTTCTTAGCCAATAATTTATCTTACCATAGGGGTCGGTTATATGACCCATAACATGACCTCTTTTAACGAAAACACCTACATCTACAACTGGCTTAAACATGCCAGACTGTGTAGCACGAAGCCACTTGCTTTTGGTTATAATTACAGAAGGTTTTTTAGGAGACGACACTATAAATTCTTCTCTAAGCATCCCCAAATGTTTTAATACGCGTTTAGANCCATTAACTCCCGTATTACTAATTTGAACATCTATACTGTTTGATTTTCCGCCCTCAAAAAGCAAGATAGGAATCCCTTTTTTTTCTAAGGCCGAACGAAAGGATCTTTTTANATTTTTTGAATGTAATATAAAAGGCGCATTAAAAACTTCTGCAAGTTTTCCGTGCTGCTGGTTATCACTTACAATTCGAATATGAGCTGCGTTAAATNTGCTGGAACCACCCGTGTGAAAATCGATACAATAATCTATATGAGGTATAATATCATGCATAAGATGATGTGCTACTCTACCAGCCAATGAGCCCNTTTTACTTCCCGGGAAANCCCTGTTTAGATCTCTACCATCTGGAAACTCTCTGAGCTTGTGTAAAAACCCAAATATATTGAGGATAGGAATGCATATAATCGTACCCTTTTTTGGTTTATTAATTCCCTTAGCAATAAGCTGTCTAATAATTTCTACGCCATTTACCTCATCACCATGAATACCGGCGGTAAACAATACCGTAGGCCCAGGTTTATTGGCGCGCTCAACAAAAACAGGNANCTCAACCGAGGTTGTAGTATGGAGTTTGGCCAAGTTAAAATTAAGNTGCCTTGACTCACCAAGATTTATGGTCTCATCTAAAATATTCAAGATGTAAATTTTTTATTGTTATTTTAATGATTCAGTTATATGATTTGTTGCTTGTTGTTTGTCATTTGTCATTTTCCACTTCTAACTTCTAACTTCTATTCTCTATTCCCTGCCTGCCGGCAGGCNGGTCTATTNTNATATTATTTATTGCGTTCAACATATCCAATCACACTTCGGGATACATTTTTACCCGTAGTGGTCTCTATACCTTCCAAACCGGGTGTTGAATTCACCTCTAAAACCAAAGGCCCACGTTTAGAACGAAGAATATCTACCCCACAAACNCCCAAGCCTAAAGCTTTTGCAGCTTTAATGGCCAAAGCCTCTTCTTGATATGTAAGTTTAACGGTGGATGAGCTTCCTCCCCTGTGTAAATTAGACCTAAAGTCACCATCTTTACTCTGTCGTTTCATGGCAGCTATTACTACCCCATCAACTATTATAGCGCGAATATCAGAACCTTCAGATTCCTCTATATATTCCTGAAGCAAAAACCCTTTACCTATAGCATTTAGCCCTTCTATTGTGGACATCAAACTGCGTTTGGTATCCAAAATTAAAACCCCATTCCCGTGTGTGCCTTTTAAAAACTTAATAATNANGGGAAGTCTGCCAAGCTCTTCTATTAAACTCTCGGCTTCAAGACCATTTCCTAAAACCGTATTTGGCATAGCAATATTAGACTTTGAAAGCGCTTGGAAACAGGCCCATTTATCACGAGACAATACTATAGATTCCGAAGCAACCGTGCTAAAAACCTCCATAGCTTCAAAATGCCGCACCAAAGACGCACCCAAATACGTGTTTGAAGCCCCTATTCTTGGGATTATCGCATCTAGATCATCCAACAATTCGCCTCTATATTTTACCAATGGAAGCCCGTTTTCAATTATCATCTGGCATTCGATAAGGTCAATTACCTCGATATTGTGATTTCTTTTTAAGCCAGCCTTTAATAAGCTTTGGGTAGAATACAANNGCTCCCCTCTTGACAAAATGGCAATATTCATAGATTTTGTTTTACTTATAATACTNTAAATAGTGGGGTTTTAAGCAATGCAAATTAAATTATAATTTANAATTGTATTGCAATTTAATAAAAAAGCCTTTTGAACCCGGATTAATTAAGAAAATATAAGGTGCAAACAGGTTGGTTTTTATTTTCTTAAACTATATTTACATTATGGCAAAGCCCTCACTAAAATTACAACTCGCCACTTTACCTGCTTCCCCCGGNGTTTATCAATATTACGATAAGAACGGGGTTATTTTGTATGTAGGCAAGGCCAAGAATTTAAAAAAGAGGGTGGCGTCCTATTTTAACAAACAACAGGATAGAGGTAAAACTCNAGTTCTAGTAAAGAAAATAGACACTATAAAACACATTGTTGTAGCTACTGAAACCGATGCTTTACTCCTTGAAAATAATCTAATAAAAAAATACCAGCCCCGTTATAATGTCCTNTTAAAAGATGATAAATCGTATCCTTGGATCTGCATCAAAAAAGAACGTTTCCCAAGAGTTTTCTCTACCAGGAGAATTATAAATGACGGTTCTGAATATTACGGNCCATATACCAGTATGAAAACCGTAAACACCCTTTTAGAACTTATACGAGGGCTTTATTCATTAAGGAATTGCAATTACGACCTCTCAAAAAAAAATATCGAAAACCACAAGTATAAAGTATGTTTAGAATACCATTTAGGCAATTGTTTAGGACCTTGTGAAAACAAACAGTCTGAAGCACATTACCTGGAAAATATAAATGCCATAAGACTATTGATCAAAGGCAATTTTAAAGCGTCTCTAAGCTATTTTAAGACCCAGATGAAAAAGCAGGCAGAGGCTCATGAATTTGAAAAAGCACAGGCCATTAAAGAAAAAATTGAGGTCTTGGAAAANTATCANGCCAAATCAACTATAATTAATCCGAAAATCTCTAATGTTGATGTGTTCTCTATAGTTTCTGATGAGAGCTATGGCTATGTTAACTTCCTTCAAATATCATATGGTGCCATTGTGCGTTCTCACACCCTTGAGATCAAAAAACGATTAGACGAAACCGACAAGGAACTTTTAGAACTCGCCATTATTGAAATTAGGCAACGTTTTCATTCGGTCTCTAAAGAAATTTATGTGCCTTTTAAAGTGAATCTAGGTGATCTTTTAAAAATACATATTCCAAAAGCAGGTGATAAAAAACGCATTTTAGAACTCTCCATAAGAAATGCCAAATATTACAGATTGGAACGTTTTAAACAGATAAAAATCACTGATCCTCACAGGCATGAAAACCGAATTATGGGGCAGATGAAAAAAGATTTACGCCTTGCCGAAGAACCCAGGCATATTGAGTGTTTTGACAATTCAAACATACAGGGAAGCCACCCTGTAGCCGCTTGTGTGGTTTTTAAAAATGGCAAACCAAGTAAGAGAGATTACCGTAAATACAATATTAAAACCGTAGTAGGGCCAGACGATTTCGCCTCTATGGAAGAAGTGGTTTACCGACGGTATAAACGCCTACTCGATGAGGAGCAACCATTACCCCAACTCATTATAGTAGACGGCGGGAAAGGCCAGTTGTCTTCAGCGTTAAAAAGCTTGGAAAAATTGGAACTTAGAGGAAAGATTGCTATTATTGGTATAGCGAAACGCCTTGAAGAACTATTTTATCCTGAAGATCCTATTCCCTTGTATTTAGATAAAACCTCAGAAACATTAAAAATAATACAGCAATTGCGCAACGAAGCGCATCGATTTNGCATTAGCTTTCANCGAAATAAGAGAAGTTCATCTGCCCTACAAACCGAGTTAGAAACCATAAGTGGNATAGGTGAAAAAACAATTTTAGAGCTCCTACAAAAATTTAAAAGTCCTAAACGTATCGCTAAAGTTTCGTTTAACCAACTCTCTGAACTTATAGGACCACACAGAGCAAAAAAAATAATAAAACACTATCATGATGAAAAATAGGATAGGGTTTTTATGTATTTGCTTTTTCTTTGGGCTCTTATTCACAAGTGCGCAAGAAAACACCTTAGACGACCTAAAAGTTGGATTGGTATTAAGTGGCGGTGGCGCTAAGGGTCTTGCTCATATCGGAGTCTTAAAAATCATTGACGAAGCCGGCATACGCATAGACTTTGTAGGTGGNACCAGCATGGGCGCCATTATTGGAGCCTTATATGTTTCGGGATATACGGGTATACAAATAGACTCTATTTTTAAAGAAATAGATTTTAAAGAACTGCTCCAGGATCAGCTTCCACGGAGCGCAAAAACCTTTTACGAAAAAGACGATTCAGAACGTTATGTTTTAAGCCTTCCCTTTGACGATTTTAAACTTGCGGTTCCATCGGCTTTATCAAAAGGACAAAATCTCTACAATTTAATATCAAGATTAACAAGTCATGTAAGTCATATTAAAGATTTTAATAAGCTACCCATTCCGTTTTTTTGCACCGCTACAGATATTGAAAAAGGCAGTTTGGTGTTATTAAACAAAGGCAGTTTNCCAAGGGCTGTAACTGCCAGTGGTGCCTTACCTACACTTTTTAACCCTGTTAAAATAGGAGACAAATTACTTATAGACGGCGGGGTGGTTAACAATTATCCAGTTGATGAGGTAAGAGCCATGGGTGCCGATTTAATTATAGGAATAGATGTACAGGACGCCTTGGTAAAAAAGGAAAAATTAAAGTCGGCCATTGATATTCTAAATCAAATAAACAATTATAAAGCTGTCGAAGCTATGCAGAAAAAGGTTAGAAAAACCGACCTCTATATACATCCTCATATCGATGATTTTACGATGATCTCTTTTGACCTGGGAAGAGAAATAATAACTTCGGGAGAGGAAAGAGCCCGATTAGTAATTGATGAACTCAAAGAAATAGCGGCAAAGCAAAAACAAAAGAGACATTATAAAGTTCCTCTAAAAAGTAAATCTTTAAGTATTAACACGATCAATATTGAAGGCAATAAAAACTANACCAGATCCTATATTTTAGGAAAACTCAAGTTAAAAACGCCCATCACACTAAGTCATGACGATTTTGGTAAAGGCATTAATAACTTATCAGCCACAGGAAATTTTAATCGTATTAATTATAATTTTAAAGAAAACCAACAGGGCGAAAACACTTTAAATTTAAACGTTGAAGAAACCAACAACAAAACGGAATTACGCCTGGCCATCCATTTTGATGATCTCTACAAGAGTGCTATTCTTGTAAACATTACNCANAAGCGTTTNTTTTTTAATAACGATGTGACTTCATTTGATTTTATTTTAGGGGATAATCTCAGGTATAATTTTGAGTATTATATAGACAAAGGTTATTATTGGAGTGTGGGAGCAAGGTCACGGTTCTATGAATTTGACAATAATGTAGATTACAAATTATTTTCAAGTACTTTTGGACATATTGCCGACATTAATCTCAACAAAATTGAATTGGATTATTCCGATTTCACCAATCAAATTTACTTAGAAACCCTTTTCAAGCAAACCTATGCCTTAGANATGGGTATTGAATACAAGCGGCTTAAACTGTTTTCAAAAACCATAATAGAGAATGAAAACAAAACCCGCACCCTTTTTGAAAACACCGATTATTATTCGATTTATGGAAAACTAAAATTTGATACCTACGACCATAAGTATTTTCCTAAAAACGGGTTTTTATTTCAAGGCGACTTTCACCTCTACCTTTTTTCTGATGGGTTAAATAAAGAGTTTCAGGAGTTTTCTATATCAAAGGCGAAATTGGGATTTGCTTTTAGCCCTTTTGACGCTTTAAATATTAATATTGCGACCGAAGGTGGATTAAAGATTGGGGATAAACGAACCAAATCCCTAGATTTTTTTCTAGGCGGATACGGTTTTAAACCCATCAATAATCTAATTCATTTTTATGGCTACGAATCCTTAAGCTTAACAGGTAATACTTACGTAAAAGCCTCATTAGACCTAAATTTTGAATGGATGGAAAAACATTATATAAGTTTAGGCGCTAATATTGCTAACGTAGGCGATGATTTATTTACCACCAAACAATGGATAAACGGCATTGATTATTCGGGTTATGCTA
This sequence comes from Flavobacteriaceae bacterium, assembly GCA_016765375.1. GTDB lineage: Bacteria > Bacteroidota > Bacteroidia > Flavobacteriales > Flavobacteriaceae > NORP215. Next base: position 13,418 of record JAESQB010000086.1, read on the forward strand.
TAGGCTATGGCTTAGACTCCATTTTTGGCCCGCTTCAAATTAAATACACCTTCTCTCCCGAATTGAATACAGGCCAATGGTTTGTGAGTTTGGGCCTTTGGTTTTAAATTTAAGAAAAGAACCTCTTAATTTTTTTTATATCTTTGTATAGTATGAAACCTTTTTGGCAATACATTTTGATTTTATTAAAGTTTCTTATAAAAAGAAACCCCGAATAGATATTTAGGCTATTTACGCCATTAAATAAGCCTCAATTTTCTTTTAGGGCTTGTCACAAAACGAAGTATACGGAATTGAGGACGTTATGTTGTATAATAACGTAAAACCCTCAGAAGTTTTTTTAAAGCCACCTCCTTTTCAAGGTATAGGTGTCGTTTTAACAAAAGTCGTATTCCGATAAACTCTTTTAATTAAAATTAATAATTATGCCTTTTTATCATAAACTGGGGAAAATACCCCCAAAAAGACACACGCAATTTAGAAAGCCCAATGGCGATTTGTATTACGAACAACTTTTTGGCACTGTTGGTTTTGACGGGATGTCATGTAATATTTATCACCAATATAGGCCTACTCAAGTAAAAGCCATTAAAAAACAATATTCGGTCGCTCCAAAAATTGTAAAACCAAACAATCTACAATCTTACAGATTTAGAGGTTTTCAAGTGGCTCCTGTTGATGATTTTTTAGAGAGTCGAAAAATTGTATTGACCAATAGCGATTGCAACATAACCCTTGCAGCGCCAAAGCAATCTACCTCCGATTATTTTTATAAAAATACCGATGCCGACGAGCTCATTTTTATACATAAAGGCANTGGAAAGTTGAGAACTTTTTTGGGAAATATCGATTTTAAATACGGTGATTACCTCTTGATTCCTCGCGGAATTATCTATAAAATTGATTTCGATACCTCAGACAATCGCCTCTTTATTGTTGAATCGCATCATCCCATTTACACACCTAAACGCTATAGAAATTGGTTTGGCCAACTCTTAGAGCACGCCCCTTTTTGTGAAAGGGATATTCGCCAACCCCAAGACTTAGAAACTTATGATGAAAAAGGGGAGTTTTTAATAAAAGTTAAAAAACAAGATGAAATTTTTGATATGGTTTACGCTACCCATCCTTTTGACGTGGTAGGCTACGACGGTTATAATTACCCCTATGCATTCTCTATTCACGATTTCGAACCCNTTACAGGCCGCATTCATCAACCGCCACCAGTACATCAAACCTTTGAAACCAAAGCCCTTGTGGTTTGCAGTTTTGTACCTCGTTTATACGATTACCACCCCCTATCTATCCCTACACCGTATAATCATAGCAATATAGATAGTGACGAAGTACTTTATTATGTGGACGGCGATTTTATGAGCCGAAACGATATAGAAGCTGGACATATTTCACTACACCCGGCAGGCATTCCTCATGGACCTCATCCCGGAGCAACAGAACGCAGTATAGGAAAAACCAAAACCCAAGAACTGGCCGTTATGGTTGATACGTTTAAACCCTTACAAATAACCGAAGAGGCTATGAAAATAGCCGACGAAGATTACCATACATCTTGGCTTGAGTAATTTTAAAAAAAACACATACTAAAACACGCATTATGGCAGCAGAGATAAAAAATTTAGAGAGCCTAAAAAACACCACTTATGGCTTAAAAAAAATGTTTGAAGGAGCCGATGATTTTCTACCCCTTTTAGGCACCGATTATGTAGAATTGTACGTAGGCAATGCCAAACAATCGGCGCATTTTTACAAAACAGCATTCGGGTTTCAATCAGAAGCTTATGCCGGACTAGAAACCGGTATAACCGANAGGGTTTCCTATGTGCTAAGGCAAGATAAAATTAGATTAATACTCACAACACCTCTTCAGGAAGGAGGCGCTATAAACGAACACCTTAACATCCATGGTGATGGGGTAAAAGTGATTGCGCTTTGGGTAAACGATGCTACAAAAGCATGGGAAGAAACGACCAAACGGGGGGCTAAATCGTATATGACTCCCAGAACAGAAGAAGACAAGACGGGAAAAGTGGTACTTTCAGGAATACATACCTATGGCGAAACTGTGCATGTTTTTGTAGAACGCAGTGACTATAAAGGGGTATTCCTTCCAGGCTATAAAAAATGGGAATCACATTATAACCCAGAGCCTTTAGGGTTAAAATTTATTGACCATATGGTAGGTAATGTGGGTTGGAATCAAATGAAAACCTGGTGTGACTTTTATGCAAAAGTCATGGGCTTCGCACAAATTATTTCATTCGACGACAAAGACATTTCTACCGAGTTTACCGCCTTAATGAGCAAGGTGATGAGCAATGATAATGGGCGCATTAAATTCCCTATAAACGAGCCCGCAAAGGGGAAAAAGAAATCACAGATAGAAGAATATTTAGACTTTTACAATGGCTCTGGGGTGCAGCATATTGCCGTAGCCACTAATGATATAGTTGCTACCGTTTCTGCCATGCGCGAAAGAGGACTGGAATTTCTTTACGTTCCCGAAAATTATTATGAAGATATTTTAGACAGAGTTGGCGAAATAGACGAAAAGGTTGAATTGCTAAAAGAACATGGTATATTAATTGATAGAGATGATGAAGGCTATCTTCTTCAAATATTTACAAAACCTGTGGTTGACAGACCTACCATGTTTTTTGAAATCATACAACGCAAAGGTGCAAAATCGTTTGGGAAAGGCAATTTTAAAGCCCTTTTTGAAGCCATAGAACGCGAACAAGAAAGCAGAGGCACGCTATAGTGTTATAATATATAGTACCTTTGAATTATTGGCGTAATAAAACATCAATAAAACTGTTTTNTNAATAAGAATNTCAAACCCACTACTAAATAAATTNAACCNNNTAAACACGTANTAATTATTAAANNAGNGTCCCGTGAAATTNATTATTGNCTTTATTATTTNGTTTTATAGCCTTTCAGCTATGGCGCAACAGAGTGCCTTTAAAGTTGGCGAATGGTTTAAGTTTAGGATACATTACGGTTTTATAACAGCCGGTTATGCTACATTAGAAGTTGACAATGCCANGTTAGAGGGGAAAGCCGTTTTCCATATTAAGGGCGAAGGAAAAACNGTTGGCCTTTCTAAATTGTTTTTCAAGGTTGAAGATGTTTACCAATCCTATATCGACAAAGAAAAGAACATACCCTANCGCTTTATCCGAAAAATAGATGAAGGTGGTCATACCAAAGACATACAAATAGATTTTAATCAAGAGGCACGGCAAGCTCTAGTATTTAACAAAAAATACAATAAGAAAGAAATTATCTCTACAGACAAGGAAGTACAAGACATGATCTCAACCTTGTATTATTTGAGAAATACTTTAGACATCTCCAACCTCAAAATAGGTGATGTAAAAGATCTCACCATGTTTTTTGACAATGAAAATTATAAGTTTAAATTAAAATTTATAAAGAGGGAAATCTTAACTACCAAGTTTGGAAAAATAAAATGCTTGGTCTTCAGGCCTTATGTACAAGCCGGTCGCGTATTTAAAAGAAAAGAAAGTATGACGGTTTGGGTCTCAGATGACGACAATAAAATCCCCGTTTTAATAAAAGCCAAATTATCTGTAGGATCATTAAAAGCTTCTCTTTCAGAATTTAAAGGTTTAAAGCATTCGTTTAAAATAATAGTAGACTAAACCCTATGGCTCAAGATTCAAAAATTTCAAAGCTAATTGCGCAATTAGAAAAAAAATACAACGCCATAGATCAGGATTTAGAAACCCATTTAGAGGGCTTATTAAACAGCAAGCCTCTTACTTATTGGGACTATATTCAA
>JAESQB010000087.1 GCA_016765375.1 Flavobacteriaceae bacterium
AAATACCTGCCTTAATTAACTAAATTTAAGCCTCTTTTTTTGTGGATTAAGCAGGAGTTAGTATCTTACTTCGCTTTATAATAATTGAACCTAAACATTGAAAGAAATGTCAGAAAACCAAAACACCCCGCTTGAAGAAATTAAAAATCAAAAAAAGCAGGCTTTACAAAATGAAAAAAGCCCAGTATTAAGTTCGGAAAACAATGAAGAGATAAGCCTCGAATCATCTAAAGAAACCTCAAATATTGAAGAAGTAGAAGCTGTAAATACCGATGCCAAAGAAACAGTTTTAAATGACAAAAAAGTAGATGACCTAGGAGTAGTAGAAGAAAAGAAATCTAAAAAAGCCCCTTCAAAAAAAGAAAAAGACCTGCCTGCCGGCAGGCAGGAAAAAGAGGCTAGTCCTGTTGAAAACTTAAACATTGAAAAGGAAAATGAAGTAGAAGTAAAAGAAGAAAACCTTTCCGAAGATAAAGTATCAGTAAACGAAAATACTACTACTACAACAGATAAAGAGGTTGAAAATCCGGAACCTCAAGTTGAAGAAAGTAAATCAGAAAAAAAGANAGAAGANNAAGANGAAGAGGAAGAAGAAACGCCAAAAGNTAAAATTGAGGCTAAAGACTACAGTTTACTTTCTAATGCTGAGCTCATTGAAGAACTCAATCAATTATTAAAAAACAACAAAGTACAAAACATAAAAAATCAAGTTGAAGATCTTAAAAATGTTTTTAATGAAAATTTCAACAAAGAACTCACCGAGCAAAAAGAAGCCTTTTTAGAACAAGGCGGAAACATCATAGATTTTTATTTTTCAACGCCCTTAAAAAAAGATTTTAACGCCTTATATTTTGATTATAAGGAGAAACGTAACAACTATTATAAAAGCCTTCAGAAGGACTATCATGCCAATCTATCCAAAAGATTGGAACTTATTGAAGAACTAAAAGGGCTGTTAAATGCCGAAGAAAATATAAATACCACCTACAACCACTTTAAAAAAATACAAGAGCNTTGGAGAGATGCTGGGGCTATACCTAGAGATCGCTACAATACCGTTTGGAACACTTACCATCACCATGTTGAAAATTTTTATGATTTTTTACACCTTAACAGAGAGTTTAGAGATTTAGATTTTAAACACAATCTCGAACAAAAATTAAAACTCATAAACCGTGTAGAAGAATTGGCTCAGAGTCTCGACATCAATAAATCATTTAGAGAATTACAAATGATTCACCGCATGTGGAAAGAGGAGATAGGACCTGTAGCAAAGCAGTACCGAGAAGATGTTTGGAAACGTTTTAGTGATGCCACAAAAATAATACATGAAAAACGTCAAGAAGCCCTAACAGAATCTGAAAAATCATTTCATGAAAATTATGAAGTAAAAAAGACACTTATCGAGCAAATAAACACACTCACTACAACGGTAAAACCAACACATCAAAACTGGCAAAAGGCCATAAAAGAATGTCAAGTCATACGTGATAAATTTTTTAATACCGGAAAAGTACCTTTAAAGAATAATCAAGAAATTTGGAAGCAATTTAAAAACGAGGTGAGTAATTTTAATAAGCAAAAAAATATTTTTTATAAAAGTTTAAAGAAAGAACAATACCAAAATTTAGAAGGTAAAAAAGCGCTTATAAAAATTGCTGAAGACAACAAAGACCACGAGGATTTTGACCAGACAACTGCTTTGATGAAGAAAATTCAGAACGACTGGAAGCAAATAGGTCATGTTCCGCGTAAGGATAGCGATAAAATTTGGAAACAATTTAAACAAGCATGCAATCATTATTTTGACCGTCTTCACTCAGATAAAAATGAATCCAACAAGGTGGAAATAGAAGCCTACGAACAAAAGAAAGCTTTTATAGACAGCCTTAAAGATTTTGAATTAAGCGACGATCAAAATACCGATTTAGAAACTATAAAAACGAAGATCTCAAGTTGGAAAACAATAGGAAGAGTACCAGAAAACAAACGTTTTATAGAAGGTAAATTTAATAAGGTTTTGGATAGCCTTTTTAATAAACTTAACCTCGATAAGAAAGAAATAGAAATGATTAAATTTGAAAACAAATTAGAAAGTTTCTCTTCCCAAAATGACAATAAGAAATTAGCTAATGAACGTTATTATTTGAGTAAAAAAATAGAGGAAGTCTCTCAAGTGATCATTCAGTTAGAAAACAATCTAGGATTCTTCCAACATGTTGATGATGATAATCCTTTGGTTCAAGATGTACATAAAAAAATAGATGCACAAAAAGAAAGCTTAGAGCTTTTAAAATCAAAGCTTAAGAGAATAAATAGTTTTATGTAAATTTTCTAAGGACATGAGGAAAAATTATTTTTATAATATNATNTTNNNGAATGTATTTACTTAAGACCTGTTAGGTTTTTAAAACCCGACAGGTCTTAATTTTTTAAATCCAACACACAATGTCTTGCCTTTTATGCACAGAAAGTACAACGCCATTTTTTAAAAATGAGCAACATGTATTTTTAAAATGTGCATCTTGCAACACCATACAGCGATCTAAAAACAGTTTTCCTTCTGCTAAAGTAGAGTTAGAACGCTATAAGATGCATAATAATGATATTAACGACAAAGGTTATCAGACCTTTGTAAAACCCATTACCAATGCCGTACAGAAATATTTTTCTTCAACATCTATAGGCTTAGATTTTGGAGCTGGAACTGGTCCCGTGATTACAAAACTACTGAGAGAACAAGGGTATTGCATGCATCTTTACGATCCTTTTTTTTANNCCAATACAGATGTTTTAAAAAGGACTTACGANTTTATAGTCTGTTGTGAAGTCATTGAGCATTTCCATAATCCTATAGAAGAATTTAAAACCCTAAAAAAACTTCTAAAANCAGATGGCAAACTTTTTTGTATGACGGATCCCTATCAAAAAGGTATCGATTTTTCAAAATGGTATTATAAGGACGACCCTACTCATGTGCTTTTTTACAACCAAGAAAATTTAAACTTTATCAAAACTAAAACCGCCTTTAAAAGCCTTAGTATCGAGAATCGCTTAATTGTTTTTAGTTGTTAGTTAGTAGTTTATAGTTGNTAGTTGNAAATATCATTCATAATCCANCATTCACAATTTATAATTCACAACNCATCATTTATAACCCATCATTAGCCTTAGCTTCTTCCCAATAAGCATCCATTTCTGATAGCGTCATATCGTGCAGTGATTTATTTAGAACCTTGGCCTTAGCTTCTAGATATTGAAACCGTTTGGTGAATTTTTTATTGGTGCGTTCCAGAGCACTCTCGGGATCTATTTTTAAAAAGCGGGCATAATTTATCATAGAAAACAAAACATCACCAAATTCGGCCTCTATTTTTTGACTGTTATTTTTTGAGACCTCTTCTTTTANCTCGGCCAACTCTTCTTCTAGTTTTTCAAAAACCTGATGGGGTTCTTCCCAATCAAAACCTACCCCAGCTACTTTATCTTGTATNCGAGATGCTTTGACCAATGCGGGTAGCGATTTTGGCACCCCTTCCAATACAGAATTCTTNCCTTCTTTTAATTTTAAAGCCTCCCAATTTCGTTTTACATCATCTTCTGTAACCACCTTAACATCACCGTAAATATGAGGGTGTCTTAAAATAAGTTTATCGCAAATTCCGTTGGCTACGTCTGCCATATCAAAGCTTTTGGTTTCGCTGCCAATTTTAGCATAAAACACAATATGCAAGAGCAAATCGCCCAACTCATTTTTTATTTCATCTAAATCATTATCCAAAATAGCATCACCCAACTCATAGGTTTCTTCAATAGTAAGGTGTCTTAAACTCTCAAAGGTTTGTTTTTTATCCCAAGGACATTCTTTCCTTAAGGTATTCATAATGTCTAATAAACGGCCAAAAGCTTGGAGCTGGGCTTCTCTTGAATTCATAATTAAAAATTGAATTTACAAAGCTAGTGTTAATATGATGTAATAAACCTATCAAAAAAATAAATATTAATATAACACTTTGCTTTTTTTATGTAAATTGTCATTATCAAAAACATTGCTTTTATATAAATACCCTCCAAAACATGACTAAAAAAAATTCCAGAATACGTTTTAGTTTCGTATCAAAAAAAAATAATTTTTNATTTTTATCAATGAGAAAACACGCTCCCTACTTGTTATTAATTTTATTTTTTTCTACACCTATAACGGTTTTTTCACAAAATGATGACTATCTAAAGATGGGCCGTGTGAGTGTGAAGGAATTGCAAATGCAATCNTATTCCAAAGACACATCNGCAGTTGCNGTATATTTAAACGAAGCCGGNAGAATTTATTTTCATGAAGGTNNAAGGGGNANCGTNTTGATNAAAAAATACTATGCNAAAATTAAAATNTTAAAAAAAGAAGGCTTAGNCTATGGAGACATTATAATTCCATATTATCACAACGNTAAGAGTAAAGAAAAAATAAGCAATATTAAAGCCATAACATATACAAAAAACAAGAGCAATACAACCCTTGAAAAAGGTGCTNTTTTTGATTTAAATAAATCTGAAAATTGGTCTGAAAAACGTTTTTCATTTGCCAATGTACAAGTTGGAAGTGTCATTGAGTATTCCTACGAACTAAGAACGCCTTTCCTTTTTAATTTGGAGGGTTGGAAATTTCAAACCGATATTCCTAAAATAAAAAGTGAATTTAGAGCGCAAATCCCAGGTAATTATAGATATAACAGAACCCTAATGGGCGTCTTAAAGTTAAATGTCGATAAAAGCTCTTTAAAGAAAAGATGCTTTAAATTAAATAGTCTTGGTCTTAGTGCTGACTGTGAAGATTTACAATACCAGATGAGGGATATTCCTGCATTCAAAGAAGAAAAATATATGCTTTCGAAGCAAAATTATATGTCCAGCATACACTTTCAATTATCTGAATATATCAGATTTGATGGCCGAGGTTCTCAAAAATTNACAAAAACCTGGAAAAGTGTTNGTAACGATTTTAAAAAAGAAGCTGGAATAGGNAGGCAATTAAAGGAGCATAAGTTTTTTTTAGACAAATTGCCTAAAGAAATTTTATCAGAAAACAATTCTTTAAAAAAGGCGAAGGCTATTTTCTATTTTATTCAAAATCATTTTAATTGGAATGAAAGTTCTATTGTTTTTAGAAATTCACGGGTTAAAAAGGCTTTTTTAACAAAAACTGGTAACGCTGCCGAAATAAACTTATCATTAATAAATGCCTTAAAAGCTGTAGGATTGAAAGTTCAATTAATGCTGCTTTCTACAAGAGATCGAAAATTGCCTTCTAAATTACATCCTGATATTTCAGGCTTTAATTATTTAATTGCAAAACTAGATCTAAACGATAAAACCTATCTTTTAGATGCTACTGACAAACAGACACCCTTTGGGATTTTACCACTAAAATGTTTAAATGTTTATGGGCGTGTTATGGATTTTAAAAATCCAAGTCGTTGGTTTAGCCTCAAGCCAAACAATTTAAATATTAGACAAGTAAATATCAAAATTAAAATTGATGAAAACCATAAAATGGTAGCCGATATTACTGAAACTCATGTTGGTTACAATTCATATTTAAAAAGAAAAGATTGGAAAGATACTGACCGTGACGTTTTTATCAATAGAAAAGAACATTTGGAGTTTTTTGTTGAAGATTTCATCATAGAAAATGAAGCTGATTTAGAGAAACCCTTTATTGAAAAATACAAATTAATTTCTGAGGATGAGCTGGTTGAAAACAGTATTAGTTTCCCTGTATTTCTAAAACAATATTTCAGTGAGAATCCATTCAAATTAGAAACTAGAGCATATCCGGTCAATTTTTACTATCCCGAAAAATTTATTTACCAAATAGATTTCACCATTCCTAATGGCTATGACGTAGAGAAATTACCTTCTAATAGGCTATTAAAACTTCCCGATGGTTCAACTTTTGCCAAATTAAGCATTCAACAAACAAGCAATAAAGTAAATATGAACTTCATTGTTAATTTAGAACAAACCATTTTTTCTATAAAGCAATACAAAGTCATTAAAAATATTTTTAAGCATATTACCAATATTCAAAACGTGTCTCGAATTCAATTAACAAAAGTCAAATAGAAAAGCACAAACTTTACTCTTCTTCGCTTAAAGCTTCTTTTGGAGCTTCTTCATTTACAAAATTAACAAGGCCTTGTTTTTGTAATACGTTATACCATTGCAGTATTTTTTTTATATCGCTAGCATATACCTTATCTTCATCATAGTCAGGTAAAACATCAAAGAAATACTCCTCCAATTGATCTTTACTTGATTTATGACTTAAGGCTGCACCGCCTTGCTCCTTATTACTAATTTTTTGAAATACTTGCTTCAAAGGCAGCTCTGCACTAAGGGTATAAATGGCAATTTCAGAGAGCAAACTCACATTATGCCTGGCACTAATTGCAATTTTCTTCCCGTCTATTAATGATTTAGCAACTAAGCCATCTCGAGTTTGAGTCATTAATTCGTATAAACCCGGTTTGCCCGAAATGGATAAGAGTTTTTCTAAGTTCATGTGTTATATTTTTAAATCAACGTTTCTTTTTTAGATTTGGGAATTTCATTTTATAGTCTACAGAAATCTTACCTTTTGAGATGTTTGCCAATTTTCCTTTTAAAAGCCTTTTTTTTAGTGAAGATAATTTATCGGTAAACAAAACCCCTTCTATATGGTCGTATTCGTGTTGAATAACTCTCGCGGCTAAGCCCTTAAAATCTTTTATATGAGTTTTAAAGTCTCGATCTTGATATTTTATTTTTATTAGGGGCTTTCTCAACACATCTTCTCTTATATCGGGAATGCTCAAACAGCCTTCATTAAAAGCCCATTCTTCTCCAGTTTCTTCAATTATTTCTGGATTTATAAATATTTCTTTAAAGCTTTCTAAAAACGCGCGCTCATCTTTATCCAAAGTTTCATCTTCACTAAAAGGTTTAGTATCAATAATAAACAATCGTATGGACAAGCCCACCTGTGGTGCTGCTAGGCCTACGCCATAGGCGGTATTCATGGTTTCAAACATGTTGTCTAGCAAAGCATCTAAATTGGGATACGCTGAAGTTATTTCTTTTCCTTTTTTTCTCAATACGGGGTCTCCGTAGGCTATTATGGGTAAAATCATATATTTAAGGTCTTAAAAGACAATAGCTTTTTATTTATTAAGATAAGTTTGCAATATAATAGTTGCACTTATTTGGTCGATCAGGCTTTTATTTTGTCGTTGTTTTTTACTTAAACCTCCGTCTATCATCGTTTTAAAAGCCAATTTTGAGGTAAATCGCTCATCGACCCTCGTTATGGGGATATCGGGAAATTGACGCTCTAATTTTTTTAAAAAACTCTGAATTAAGGGTTCACTCTGGGAAGCTTTATAGTTCATCTGCTTGGGCTCACCCACTACAAACAAACACACCTTCTCTTGATCTATATATTGGCTTAAATAAGGTATTAAATCAGATGTTAAAACCGTAGTCAAACCAGAGGCTATGAGTTGTAATGGATCGGTTACGGCAAGCCCCGTTCGTTTCTCTCCAAAATCTATAGCTAAAATCCTTCCTTTCATCTGTCTATTATACTGTTTTAGTCCTACCTGTGAGGGCACTAAAACTTCATAATTAATTTAATTATATCGGTTTTATTTTTGGCAAAAATAAGTGTTTCTATCTTAGAAGCCCAATGATATAGTCTTAAAATACTTGATATCTTCTTTAAAGGGATAAAATATGATTTACTTTAAAAATACATTTTGAACTCATTTAAAGGGAAGCTAAAATTAGAGGCCGAAAAATAATGTTTTATTAACTACTTGAATTACTTTTACATCCTAATAAAAATTCTAAAAAAAAACACCCTATATGAACGCTTTACAAGCCCTTATTGAAAATGCCTGGGAGGACAGATCACTTTTAAAAAAAGACACAACTATTAATGCCATTAGAGAGGTAATAAATTTATTAGACAGCGGTCATCTACGTGTCGCTCAGCCCACTGCAGAGGATTGGCAGGTAAACGAATGGGTTAAGAAAGCCGTGTTTTTATATTTTCCAATACAAAAAATGGAAGTTTTAGAGACCGGTATTTTTGAATTTCATGGCAAAATTCCGTTAAAGAGAGGTTATGCAGAAAAAGGCATACGGGTCGTGCCTCATGCCG
>JAESQB010000088.1 GCA_016765375.1 Flavobacteriaceae bacterium
TTTGCAATCATGGAGTCGTAATTAGACGGAATGGTATAACCTGCATAAACATGGGTGTCTAAGCGCACACCATGACCTCCTGGAGCGTGTAAAACCGTGATTTTACCGGGAGAGGGTCTAAAGTCGTTATAAGGATCTTCGGCATTGATACGACATTCTATGGAATGCAATTTCGGGAGATAATTTTTTCCAGAAATGGGAACCCCTGATGCTACAAGGATCTGCTCGCGTATGAGATCAAAATCGATAACTTGTTCGGTAATGGGATGCTCAACCTGAATACGGGTATTCATTTCCATAAAATAGAAATTACGGTTTTTANCAACCAGGAATTCTACGGTACCGGCACCTTCATATTTTATAAATTCTGCNGCTTTTACAGCNGCTTTCCCCATTTTATCNCGNANNTCNTCNGTCATGAATGGCGAGGGTACTTCTTCAGTCAGTTTTTGATGACGGCGTTGTATNGAACAGTCCCGCTCTGAAAGATGACANGCTTTTCCGGTGCTATCGCCTACAATTTGTATTTCAATATGACGTGGTTCTTCAATGAGTTTTTCCATATACATCTTGTCGTTTCCAAAAGCGGCCTTAGATTCATATCGCGCCGAATCCCAAGCNTCTTTAAGANNTTCTGGTTTCCACACGGCACGCATGCCTTTTCCNCCACCTCCNGCAGTAGCCTTTAGCATAACGGGGTANCCTACTTCAAGGGCTAATTTTTCACAGGTTTCAAAATCTTCTATGATACCNTCACTTCCAGGNACACAAGGTACGCCTGCAGNTTTCATGGTTTCTTTAGCCGAAGCCTTATCGCCCATACGATCGATCATTTCGCCCGAAGCACCAATNAATTTCATGCCGTGCTTTTCGCAAATATTTGAAAATTTAGCNTTTTCAGATAAAAACCCNTAACCCGGGTGTATGGCATCGGCATTGGTAATTTCTGCCGCGGCAATAATATTTGCTATTTTAAGGTAAGAGTCGGCACTGGGAGCCGGTCCAATACAAACAGCCTCATCGGCAAACTTAACATGTAAGCTTTCTTCATCGGCTGTTGAATACACTGCAACGGTTTNTATACCCATTNCCTTACAGGTTCTAATCACACGAAGNGCTATCTCTCCTCTGTTTGCAATCAATATTTTTTTNAACATAACGTAATAATTTAAAAAATTAAATTCTGCCTAATACTTAGGCTATATAAATTTTGGTTATGAAGGGTCTATTAAAAACAAAGGTTGGTCAAACTCTACAGGAGAAGCATCATCTNCCAAGACTTTTACGATTTTTCCTGATACTTCAGATTCTATTTCGTTAAAGAGTTTCATNGCTTCAATCACACAAAGNACATCGCCCACGCCNATGGTAGCACCTACCTCANCAAATACAGGCTTGTCTGGAGAAGGCTTTCTGTAGAAAGTCCCAATGATTGGAGATTTTATNGTNATGAATTTTGAGTCTTCTTCTGAACTTGATGCGCTCTCGGCAGTTGGAACTTCGGNACTTAAGGGAACNGCTACAGGANCNACTNCCGGAACAATAGGTGCTGTAGGTAATTGCTGAATATAGGTCGTTTCGCCTTTAGAATTATCACAGGTGCGGATGGTGATTTTCACATCATCCATCTCAAGCTTTACCTCGGTTGCCCCAGATTTNGCGACAAACTTAATAAGGTTTTGAATTTCTTTTAAATCCATAATAAATATTCTTTTTAGTGATTAGGTTTTTTTTAAGCGTTATAAGCCCATTTCAAATATAGGGCTCCCCAGGTAAATCCGCCTCCAAAGGAAGCAAAAACGAGATTATCGCCTTTTTTTAGTTGTTTTTCGTAATCGTTTAAACACAAAGGTAAGGTTGCAGACGTTGTATTCCCATAACCTTCTATNGTTTTCATAACTTTTTTTGGATCGAGATCCATTCTNTTGGCTGTGGCATCAATAATGCGCTTATTGGCTTGATGAGGCACCAACCATTGTATATCTTCNTCNGTTAAATTATTGCGNTTCATAATCTCTTTGCTAACNTCGGCCATTTTAGANACCGCTAATTTAAAAACGGTACGCCCATCTTGAACNACATANTGTTGTTTGTTGGCAAGGGTTTCTTCAGAAGCAGGCAAAAGAGAGCCTCCGGCATCAATTTTTAAAGAGTCACGCCCACTTCCATCNCTTCTCAAATATTCGTCTTGAAGTCCTAAACCTTCTGTATTGGGTTCAAAAAGAACGGCTCCTGCGCCGTCACCAAAAATAATACAGGTAGAACGGTCTTCATAATCAACAATAGAGGACATTTTATCTGCCCCAATGAGCAATACTTTTTTATAACGACCCGACTCTATATATCTTGCCGCAGTTGACATGCCGTAAAGAAAGCTAGAACAGGCAGCCTGGAGATCGTATGAAAACGCATTNACNGCNCCTATTTNTGTAGCAACATATACACCGGTAGCAGCCACAGGCATATCGGGTGTGGTTGTTGCCATGATAAGCATATCAATTTCGGCGGGATCTATNTTTTGTTTNTCTAAAAGATTTTTAGCGGCTTGAATAGCCAGGTATGACGTTCCTTTTTCAGGATCTTTTAAGATACGACGTTCTTTAATTCCGGTTCTGCTGGTAATCCACTCATCATTAGTGTCAACCATAGTTTCCAGTATTTTATTACTTAAAATATAATCTGGGACATAAGCTCCAACTCCGGTTATCGCCGCTGTAATTTTGCTCATATAAATTTATATTATTTGCGCAATAGCTAATTCTTCGTCTTTCAAAAGTAAATGAAAATCATCATTTTTAATCAAAAGTTGGCGCAAAATAAGTTGTTTTTATTTTCTAGAAAAGTTAAAAATGAAAAAACTCTCACTTTCGTGAGAGTTTTTTACAAAAAAGGCATGAATTTATGCCTCAATATCTTCGCCGCCATCAATCATTACCTTTCCTCTATAATAGAGTTTTCCTTCGTGCCAGTGGGCTCTGTGATACAGGTGAGTCTCCCCTGTAGTAGAATCAACAGCTAATTGTGGTGCTGTTGCCTTGTAATGTGTTCTTCTTTTATCTCTTCTTGTTTTGGAGATTTTTCTCTTAGGATGTGCCATGACGCCTTATTATTTATCCGTTAATAATTTTTTTAATGAATCCCATCGGGGATCGGTATTGTTTTTTTGTTCTTCTCTAGTAATATCAATACTGTATTCTTCTAATTTTTTGAGCATGTCTGAATCTAAACTTCCGTCTACCACCCCAGGATGAACCTTTTTTGCGGGTATAGACAAGACGATAAACTCATAAACATATTGCTGAATATTGATCTCATAACTTCCGTGAGGAAGAATAAGCAACTCTTCATTCTCGTTGTTATATTCAGATCCAAAATTTACAATCAACTTTCCTGTTGTTTCTATTTTTAGATCAAAAGGCTCGTTGGTTAGGTCACAATGAACATTAACCTTGCCTTTAATATCAAAATAAAACTCCAACAGGGTTGCTTTTTTAAGCAATTTTAAAGCCACTGTTATGTTGGCATCATTTATATCGTCGTACTCAAAATATTCAAAGAACGGTCTCTCAACATCAAATGTATAATGATGCTCTCCTTGTTTTAATCCTCCGAAAGGAATGGTAAAGGCTTTTAATGGCTTCATTATCATGAGTATTTCGAGCGGGCAAAGATAAAAAATTATTTTAATGCACTAAGCATTAAAGTCTCTTTTTTGCAAATGTCTTTACCGGTTTAATCTTTAAAGGATTTCTGCTCAGGTTTTCGTATTGCTTACGCTGCTTATAAATTTTTATAGCGGCAAAAACTGCGGCTTTAAACGAACTGTAATCGGCTTGTTTTTTAGGCGCTATATCATAGGCTGTTCCGTGATCTGGCGAGGTTCTAATTTTTGATAAGCCGGCCGTAAAATTCACCCCCGACCCAAAGGCCAAGGTTTTAAAGGGAATTAGGCCTTGATCGTGATAGGACGCCATAATGGCATCGAAATTTTTGTAATTGCCAGATCCAAAAAAGCTGTCGGCTGCAAATGGCCCATACACATGCATGCCTTGGTCATTTAATGTTTTAAGGGTTGGTCTTAACACGGTGTCGTCTTCATCGCCAATAACACCCTGATCGCCCGTATGCGGGTTAATACCTAATACCGCTATTTTAGGATTAAT
>JAESQB010000089.1 GCA_016765375.1 Flavobacteriaceae bacterium
GTTGTGAGGTTGTTTCATATAGAATTGGATAAGAACCTTAAAGCGGAAGATCTTCATCAAATAGCTAAAGGCATTACTGTAGATAAAAAAGAAATAAGAGTAGAAGAAATAAGCTATGTAGAAGGGGCTCCAAAAAAGCAAATAGGGTTAAAAATAAAACACGTAGGTAACCGTGTGATCCGCACTATTTTTGATCACCTCAACTATCAAGTCGTTAAAGTTGACTGCGTTATTATAGGAACCCTTACCAAGAAAGATTTACCTCGCGGCACATGGAAACACCTTAATCAACAAGAGGTGAATAATTTAAAAATGCTGTAGAAACGTTGCGACGCAACGCCTATAATTAATATCGAACAAGGAATGTCGAATACTGAATGTCGAATATTGAGATAATTGGTAGTTGGAGGTTAAAAAATTTATACTCCAAATTCATATTGTTTTTTTTTAGTTTCCAACTTCTAACCTCTAACTTCTAGCTTCTAACCTCTAGCTTCCAATTTCTAAAAAACACCTCCCATACAAACACACCAATAACAAGACCATATTCCAAAGCCACCAACCACAGGTTTTCTGAATAGCCGGAAGCAGGGTATGCACTATAGGTTAAAACCACTACAAGGCTCCAAACNAANGGAAANCGGTATTTGGTAAATATTGAAAGTAGTAGTGGTAGGGCAATATACCAGGGATGCACTGTTGTAGAGAACAAATAATAAAAAGAAATTCCGAATAAAAGTGCTGTTATCAAGCTTTTAAAATCTCTATTCTTTCTAAAGAAAGTCAAGCCTAATAAAAATGCAATAACAACGAGTGGAAGAATTTTACCTACGGTCTCAATGATGTTCCAGCCTATGGTTTGAAAGCCTATCCATCGGATAATATAATACACAGAGGCATTAAATTCGAAATTCTGGAACCAAAGCAGAATGGATGCTCCGAAGTTTGTTACAAAATCGCCTGATAAAAATGGTAAAAAAGTAATTGCTACCGTAAGCAGGCATATTAAATAAAAGCCGCTAAGCTTTAAAAACCCTTTAATTGGTTTTAAATCGTTTTTTACAAACCACTGAAAAAACAAAGGCAGTAATAGAAGTGGAATCAATTTCACCGACACCGAGAGACCTAATATAACAGCTGCCCAAAGCCATTTTTTAGACAACAACATATAGAGTGCCCAAATCACAAAAAAGAGCATTAGGGGCTCAAAATGCAGGTTGCCCGTCATTTCGATAATAATAAAAGGATTTAAAAAATACCAAAAAATGCGATGCGTTGGCAACTTAAGGTGTTTTAGTATTTTTTTTCCGAAGTATAAAATTCCGATATCCGAAAAGATAATAATAGCTCTAAAAACTATGGCTGAACCTAAAATACTTTTTCCAGAAAACAGGGCTGCTATGGCAAAGCACAATTGGTTTACCGGCGGATAGTTGGTGAAATGACTGCCGTTAAGCGCACCCATACCGGCATAAAGTTCTTGGGATTGATTTACGATATTAAAGTTTTCTGCCTCCATAAACTGTATCGGCATAGACAGATAGGGATTAAGCCCCTGCAGTAACAAACGTCCATCCCAAATAAAACGGTAAAAATCTTGAGACAAATTGGGGATGGCAAATAAAAATAATAGTCTAAAACCCAAACCTATATAAAACAAGACNCGTGGTTTGTCTTTAAGGGTTTCTATAATTTTCCAGCACAAATAAAAGGCTAAGGTATAATAAGAAAGCAGTACCCAGAATTGTGAACGTTCCAGCGTATAGGCAAAAACTAAAAACAAAATACCGCAAGCTGCAATAAGCAGATGAGAACGTTTAAACCAATTTTTTTCTAAATTCATAAAAACAGGTTCCTCTTTATAATTTTGAAATTCTTTAAGCCTTAGAACTAAGCGATTTTATAAACACAAAACCAAAACCTATAAAAAGCATTAAATGAAAAGGGAAAAGCCCAAAATCACCACCCTGATCCCCTACTACAAAGGCTGAATACATGCCAAATGCAAAATAAAGNGCNAGTATCCCTTCAAAAACAACATTGNCCGAGAGTTTCTTTTTTAGATAAATATTGCCTTTCCAACTGTCTTTAAGTGTGTTTATATTAAACTTAGGGGTACGCACAAACTCGCTGCGTTTTCCTAAATGGCCTTCCAATACGGCAATTGAATTATGGAGAGAGAAGCCCATAGCGATAGAAAAAAAGGTAAAAAACATGGCTATGTATTTTAGAAATTGCTTTATACCACCGCCATACATATTTTTAAAGGTGTACCAATAGCAGATAAAGAAAATAAGTGTACTCACTATAAAAAAGCTCATGATATAGAAGTACATTTTTAGATGGGCATACTCGTTTTTTATATACAGTATAGGTATGCTTAATACCGCCACAATAAATATGTTTAAAAACATGGTGCTATTCAACAAGTGTAAAAGCCCGTGTATTTTAGTTTTTGTTGAGATGGCATTGCTTTCCAATACCCGCCACATCATTTTTTTAAAATTTTCTGCGCCTCCTTTGTTCCATCTAAATTGTTGAGAACGCGCCGCGCTTATAACTACAGGCAGTTCAGCAGGGGTTTCAACATCTTCAAGGTATTTNAATTTCCAATTTTTTAATTGCGCNCTATAGCTCAAATCCAAATCTTCGGTTAAGGTATCGCCTTCCCAGTTTCCGGCATCTAGGATGCATTCTTTTCGCCATACGCCAGCCGTGCCGTTAAAATTAATAAAATGACCATGACTATTCCGCCCTACCTGTTCAAGGGTGAAATGGGCGTCTAAGGCAAAGGCTTGCACTCGGGTGAGCACAGAATAATTACGGTTAATATGTCCCCAACGGGTTTGCACCACTCCTATTTCGGAATTTTTAAAATACGGAATGGTTCTTAGTAACCAATCTTCTTGAGGTAAGAAATCGGCATCAAAAATGGCAATATACTCGCCCTTTGCAATTTTCAAACCTTCTTTTAAAGCACCCGCTTTAAAACCTTCTCTGTTTTCTCTGCTTATATGCTGTATGTCTAATCCTGTTTTTTGTAGCTCGGCCACATGTTTGGCCGTTTGTTCAAAAGAGGCATCTGTAGAATCGTCCAAAACCTGAATTTCTAGCTTTTCTCTGGGATAATCTATCTTGATAATATTATTGAGCAACCTTTCCATAACATACAATTCGTTATAAACCGGTAATTGTATGGTGACATAAGGAATTTCTTCATCCTTAGAAAGGTCAAAAGTCTCGCAAGAAGAATCATTCTTCTTGGCACTTAAATAATTAAACAACAAATTGAGTTGGGCCAGTGCATATAAAAATATAAGCAGCAAGGCTGTAGAATATACAATTATGACGATGGCTTGTAGAATCATTTTTTCAGACTGTATTTAAAAATCCAAGTTAAAATTTTAACGCCTGCAAAGATAGCACCTTTTATCGTACCTGAGACTTTTGATGTTCCAATTCTGTTTCTGTAGTGAACAGGTATTTCTATATAGCTGTATTTCTTTTTTAAAACCTTTAATTGCATCTCTACAGTCCACCCATAAGTTTTATCTTCCATATTTAATGCCAAGAGCTTTTGGTATTTAATAGCTCTAAACGGCCCTAGATCGGTAAATTTTGCTCTAAAAAATAAGGTCATCAAAAACGTGGCCAACCAGTTTCCAAATTTTTGAGGCCCTGTCATCGATCCTTCTTCTCTTAATTCTTTATCACGTGCACCAATCACAAAATCAAGGTCACTCTCTATTATAGGAGTCACAATGCTTGTGAGTTCTTCTGGGTAATCGCTATAATCGCCATCTAGAAATACAACAATATCGGGNGGGGTTTCCTGTTGGGCTATATAATTCATGCCTTTTAAACAGGCATAACCATAGCCTCTACGAGGTTCGGATAAAACTGTGGCACCTGCGTTTTTTGCATTGGCAGNGGTCCCATCGGAAGAATTGTTATTAACAACAATAACCTCATCCACNTTCTTTGGAATATCACCAATAACTTTGGCTATAGATTCTGCTTCATTATAAGCAGGGATAATTACTTTTATAAGAGTCATTTTAAATCGCTCAAATTATTTTCTGATCTAAAACTTTTAAGATCCTTCCATTCCCCAATTTTTTTGCCTTTTTCAAATTTTTCGGCCCTTTCAAGTTTGTCATTTTTATAGATCATACTATAGCCTTGTTTTATATCATTTTTATATTGGCATTTTTTTATAAGTTCGCCCTCACTATTATAAAAAATCCACCAACCTTCTTTTTTATTATTAATAAAACGCCCTTCTTTTTGTTTAGTATTATTTAAGTTGTAAAAATACCAATAGTTTTTCTTTTCATCATTAAGATAATGCCCTTCCATAGAGAGCCTTCCATTTTGATAGTAATATTTCCAATATTTTATTTTTGAATCCCCTTCTTTCCAACCNTCNGATTTTAATATCCCATTTGTATGAAACTCTTTATGATAGTTTGCTTNTAGTGGTGCTTCGGTAAAACTTCCAAAACTAAATATCAAAACCATTAACATAAATTCTCGCAGCATAATTCTCACTCTCATTAATTTTAATTTTTGGAGCTTATCCCATTTGAACATTAAAATGAGATAATATGTACTTGATGTATTGAACTCTTAAGCTATTTTATTTTTCATTTACCAAATTCATTAGGTNNACATCGTTACCTAATAATATTTCGGTTGGATTTATTCGGCCAGCTTCTGGGCCATTCTCTAATTTTAAAACGCCTCTAGGGCAAACCGCAGCACAAACACCACAGCCTACACAACTTGAGCGTACAATATTTTCACCTTTTTGTGCATAAGCGCGAACATCAATTCCCATTTCGCAATAGGTAGAGCAATTACCACAAGAAATACACTGCCCGCCATTGGTTGTAATTCTGAATTTTGAAAATAGGCGTTGTTGAAATCCTAAAACAGCTGCCATAGGACAACCAAAACGACACCATACCCGATTTCCTAAAATAGGGTAAAATCCTGTTCCTACGACACCAGAAAANATGGCTCCAATAAGAAATCCATAACTAGATCGTANGGTTTCTGCATCCATAAAAAAGAGCTTTGTGCCCCCACTAAAATAATGCATGCCAATAAGTGCCATGATAATTACAAAATAACCAATGGCGCCATAACGTGCNTCTTTNCCAAATTCGTTACGCTTAAAAANCATNACTAAAGNAAATACTANAGTTAAAAATCCGCCAACACTTAATAAAAAGACCCCTTTAGTTAACCAATATTTACTAGGGTCATAACCTAAATAAGTATACACTACGGCAGTGGTCATGAGCACTACAAATACTAAAACCGTATGAACTAACCAACGTTCTATTCTCCANGCAGATAAACTTTTATCACTTAAATGTCTAAATGAATCACCAGCAGTTTCGGCCAATCCACCACAACCACATACCCAAGAACAATACCATCGTTTTCCATATTTATACGTTAAAAAAGGAGAGATGACAAAAATGGAAACAATGCCAAATATTAATAATGTTAAACCAACATTTCCCGCATTAATAAAGTCGTCAACTCTATACTGTTCAAAATTATAATAGTTTAAAGGCCACATGTTTTTTAAGTCATAGTAAGGTAAATTAAAGGTGTCTGAGTTTAACCTTGCCATGAATTCAGGAATCAAAAATGCAAAACCCAACTGGAAAAACATCACAGAAAATGTTCTTAATTGTTGGTACTTNTTATGCCTATATTTTAAAATAAACTTATATCCAAAAACTAAAATAGCCACAGTATAAAGTGTGCCATATACAAACCACTGACTTGCTGGGTTTCCACTTATTAATTTACTTAAGGGATCAAATAATGAGATTAAACCGGTNTTTGCATTTCCATTTGTACCAAGACCTAGCAAATCGGCATAAAAATACAATACAATATAAAATGAGGTTAACACGATGCCCGAAATCCAACCTAATAGACCACGAGACGATATGGATTTAAACCAAATNCCATGGTTTTTANTCCCCTCAAGTTTAGTTAAATAAGCATCGTTTGCAAAAAGAANAACACCTGCAAAAATTAAGCCTAAAGCAATGGTTAANAAAAGTCCTGTGTTTGAGAAATCAATGTTTACAAGCGCAAGTATTAAAATAAAAAGTCCTATTGTGCCAAGAGCAACAGCAATTTTTTGTTTTGAAGACATACCTGGCACATTGGGNTTAGCCAAAGACATACTATAATTCATTTTATTACTCATTATTTACGCTATTTGTANTTCATTTTTATATTCTGAAAGGATGCTACNTTCATATTGCTTGTANAATTCAGGATCGAAATTTGCTTCTTCTAAATGTTCCATGACATAGTCCATATCTCGTTTTTCACTTAGCCATTTATCAAAGATTTCATGGCGAAATCTAATCCCAAATGTATTAATACCTAAAATTACATTAGTGTCTTTATGGTATGCAACGGTAATACATTTGGTGTCATCTTCATGTATCCAGTGAAAGTGTTTTTCGTATTCGGGGCGGGTTAAATCACTATTTACCCAACCATAGGTTTGGTATTCGATATCAAAGAATTTAGCCGAGTTATACCAATGTCCCGGATTATAAGGCATTGGATTTCCGCAGAGAGTTTGGGCAAGGGCTTCACCCATCATGCGCCCCGTGTACCATACAGCTTCTATAGTGCGACGTTCCCCAATGGGCTCCCGCTGTTCTGCACAATCGCCAATGGCGTATATATCTTTTATATTGGTTTCCAGATGCCTGTTAACTAAAACCCCCCTGTTCGTTTCGATTTCTGAATTTTTAACAAGGTCAATATTGGGTGATACGCCTGGGGTCAAACCCACAACGTTACATGCTATGATTTCTCCCGTTTCCTGAACAACAACGGCTTTTACTTTACCATTTTCGTCTGAAATAATTTCCTTTAGGTTCGTGTCTAATCGCAAATCAACATGATGATTTCTAATATGACGGTTTATCATCTCACTCTCTCCTTGGGGCAATATATTATTCCAAAAACTGTCTTCCCTCACCAAAAAGGTTACAGGGATATTTCTGGTGGATAACATCTCTGCCATTTCTATGCCAATAAGTCCTCCCCCAACAATTACCGCACGCTTGCATGTTTTATTATCAGGTGCATTTTTTTCGAGCATTTCTAAATCTTGCTTGCTGTACAATCCCTGAACGCCATCTAAATCCTGACCTGGCCAGCCAAATTTATTAGACTTAGACCCTGTAGATATCACTAACTTGTCATATGAAAGCGTATCTTCATTTTCAAAATGAAGTGTCTTGTTATGGACATCTATAGTTGAAACATAACCGGTTTTTAGGTTAATTCTATTTTTTTTCCAAAACCAATCTTCATAGGGCTGTGTGTGCTCAAACTTCATATGGCCCATATACACATACATTAAGGCTGTTCTGGAAAAAAAATAATCAGATTCGGCAGAAACTACCGTTATTTTTTTGTCAGAAAGTTTGCGAATATGACGTGCCGTAGTTATACCCGAAATCCCGTTGCCTATTATTACTATATGTTCCATGTATTAAAATATGTCTGAGTTAAGTCGTAGATAAAGGTATAAACTTATAGCGAGCTATTAAAATTTGGAATCGATATAAATTACACTAAAAACGTAAGGTTTTCATTTTAACAAAACATTCACTTTTCCAAAACAAAGTCTGTAAGTTGGCATGTGTTTTGTACGACTCAAGATATAGCCCAGGAATTTATTCCTATAAAAACAAAAAGCGTCCCTTATAAATTACTAATACTTAAAATAATGATAAAGACAAA
>JAESQB010000090.1 GCA_016765375.1 Flavobacteriaceae bacterium
ATGTAATGAAGATGTAAATAACTTTACTCTTGAAGATGTACACTATGCGCTTTTAGATTGTGTGTGGTTGCCCGAATTAAATGGTAATGATGCTACCGAGGCATATACATTTCACTTTAATGTAGACAATGTCTTAAAAGTTTCAAATGCAACAAGTGCTGGAAGTCTTGAAGGAACATGGGAAACCATTCAAGAAGCCGATGGAAAAATATTTGTTGTGATTGAGTTTCCGGGAACGGATAATCGATTTAATGGAAAATGGGAAGTCGTGAACTTTCATGATTTCCATGAGATAAAATTAGTATACGAAGATAAATTCCTGGAATTAGAGAAGGAATGTGATAACCAATATACCTTAGAAGATTTAACCAACAGCCTATTAGAATGTGTTTGGCTTCCAAAATTTAATGGTGAAGAAAGTACAGTAGGTTATAAATTCGATTTTAATACAGAAAACCAACTGGTGGTTACCAGTGCGGGTAATCCTGAACAAACAATTCTTGGAGGCTGGGATCTGAATTTTTCAGATAGCGGTACTACAGCACTACTAACCATTGAGCTGCCTGCCCCATTAGAAAATGCAAACGGATCATGGATTGTAAGTGGTTTTAACGGCGAGCAACTCGACTTAGTTCTAGGTCAGGATAATTTATTGCTCACTAAAGATTGTAATTAATATAATGATTAAAAACCCAAATATTATGATTTTAATAATGAGCCTATTAACCCTTCATATATTACTAATACCCTATTTTGATAGTAATGAAGATGTTTAATTTAAAAATATAAAAAAAGTGTATATGGTGGTAAAAGGAACACTATAAACACTCACGATAGTCCTTTAAATTCTATGAAAAAGAAAGAGAAAAAGGCTCCAANTATTTTAATTGGGGCTTTTTTTATTGGCATNGTTTTTTTGAATACGTGTATTTACAGCCTTAATATCCTGAATTNTAAATAGTTTTCGTANATNTTTAAAAACNTTTTTAGAGAAAACTTCCCTAAAACCAACTTTGAAACTCTGTTTGATATGGTTATCTTTGCACTATTAAAATAGAAGCAAGCGTATGTTCGACAATTTGAGTTCAAAATTAGACAAGGCATTACATGTTCTTAAGGGACATGGTAGTATTACAGAGGTAAATGTAGCTGAAACGCTTAAAGAAGTACGCCGCGCCTTATTAGATGCCGATGTTAATTTTAAAATTGCAAAGGCNTTTACTCAAAAGGTAAAAGAGAAAGCGCTGGGAGAAAATGTGTTAAACACATTACATCCGGGACAGCTCTTGGTGAAAATTGTAAAAGATGAGCTCACACAACTCATGGGCGGAGATGCCGAAGGTATAAACCTTAGTGCTTCCCCTTCGGTTATTTTAATGTCCGGTTTGCAAGGAAGTGGTAAAACGACCTTCTCGGGTAAACTTGCTCAGTATTTAAAAAATAAAAAGTCTAAAAACCCGCTCTTAGTGGCCTGTGATGTGTATAGACCAGCTGCTATTGATCAGCTTCATGTGGTAGGAGAGCAAATAGGAATAGAAGTATTTTCGGACAAAGAGAANAAAGATCCTGTAAGCATTTCAAAAGCNGCAGTTAAATATGCCAAACAAAATGGCCATAATGTGGTTATTATTGATACGGCAGGACGATTGGCCGTAGATGAAGTTATGATGACCGAAATTTCTAATATTCATTCGGCTATTAAACCCCAGGAAACNCTTTTTGTAGTAGATGCCATGACTGGTCAAGATGCGGTAAATACAGCAAAGGCCTTTAACGATCTTTTAAATTTTGATGGGGTAATACTTACCAAACTAGATGGCGATACACGAGGTGGAGCAGCTATTTCTATTAAAAGTGTTGTTNATAAACCNATTAAATTTATAGGAACCGGNGAAAAAATGGAGGCTATTGATGTGTTCTATCCTTCGCGTATGGCCGAACGTATTCTTGGAATGGGTGATGTGGTTTCTCTTGTTGAACGTGCTCAAGAACAGTTTGATGAGGAAGAAGCACGGAAGCTTCAGAAAAAAATTGCGAAAAATCAATTTGGTTTAGACGATTTCCTTAAACAGATTCAGCAGGTAAAGAAAATGGGAAATATGAAAGATTTGATGGGCATGATNCCAGGCGCCGGAAAAGCATTAAAAGGTATGGACGATATAGACGATGATGCCTTTAAATATATAGAAGCCATTATTCATTCAATGACACCAAAAGAGCGCAGTAAACCTACAATCCTTAATGCCAATAGGAAAAAACGAATAGGGAAGGGTAGTGGTACGTCGGTGCAAGAAGTCAATCAACTTCTTAAACAATTTAATCAAATGAGTAAAATGATGAAGATGATGCAAGGCGGCGGAGGCCATAAACTCATGCAAATGATGAACAAAATGCAATAATAATTTATATACACCTTGTATGATTCTATTAGACGGAAAGAAGATCTCTAGCCAAATTAAAGAAGAAATAGCTTTAGAAGTAAGTAAAATTAAAAACTCAGGAGAGAAACCTCCTCATTTAGCTGCTGTTATAGTTGGAGACGATGGTGCTAGTTTAACCTATGTAAATTCAAAAGTAAAAGCCTGTAAGAAAGTAGGTTTTGATTCTACTATTGTGCGATTACCACATACAACTAGTGAAATTGAATTAATACATAAAATAAAAGAGCTTAATAATAATGATGATATAGACGGTTTTATAATACAATTGCCTTTGCCGCCTCAAATTAATACTCAAAAAGTGCTATTGGCAGTTGATCCAAGTAAAGACGTAGATGGCTTTCATCCCGAAAATTTTGGAAAAATGGCCTTGGATATGAGTACTTTTATTCCCGCAACACCTTTTGGAATATTAGAACTCTTACAGCGTTATAATGTTGAAACAAAAGGAAAGCATACAGTGGTTATAGGCAGAAGCCATATTGTAGGTAGGCCTATGAGCATTTTGATGAGCAGAAAGGGATGGCCCGGAAATTCAACCGTAACCCTTACGCATAGCAGTACCAAAAATATTACTCAAATTATTTTACAGGCCGATATTGTGATTTCGGCATTAGGGGTTCCAAATTTTTTAAAAGCCGAAATGGTTAAAGACGGTGTGGTTGTTATTGATGTAGGAATTACGAGAGTTGCTTGTGAAGACCATCCAAAAGGTTATGTGATTAAGGGCGATGTTGATTTTGAAGAGGTGAGTAAAAAAGCGTCTTTTATTACCCCGGTTCCTGGAGGCGTAGGCCCCATGACCATAGCCATGTTGCTTAAAAATACCCTCTTGGCACGTGAACAAAAAATGGATTTTTAGAAACTTGAGTTCGATGTAAGGATTTCAGAAGAAAAAAGTGTCAGTTCGAGTATCCGCCTAAGGCGGATGTATCGAGAAAAACTTTTCACTTTGAAATCATTGATTCTCCTGCCTAGCCGTCAGGCAGGCGATATGATTTCTCTCCACTCTGTTACGAAAAACTAGTCGAATTGATAATGATTTCTTACTTCGAACTCAGGTTAGAAACGTTAGTTTTTGTTAAAATCCTTACCCCTTAAAAAATTAATACTCACCGTAGTCAATTCTTCATTGGGAAATTTAGAATTGTGTTTTTCAACATTTTCGAGACCAATTTCGGAAATGACTTTTTGAAACACATCAAATTCTACAATAAACTGGTCTGAAAAGCCATGGGTAGCATCGTAGGCGGTAACCGTAGTTTTTCCAACATACTTTGCTGCAAGTACAGCATCTACACTGTGCAATTCAATTAATAACAAGCCAAATTTTTCTATACAAGGCACCCATTTATTAAA
>JAESQB010000091.1 GCA_016765375.1 Flavobacteriaceae bacterium
AATTTTTGAAGTTCATCATTTAGGGCTTGTGCATAATTAAGTTGAGCAAATATGATACAGTAATTTTGTTCTTTTTTAAGGCGTAAAAACTGCCAATAGCCTTAGCTCTTTAAAGTTTTTTACAACATAGAAAAAGGAGAAAAGAACAAGTCAGAATGTTCAAGTTAATTATGCACAAACCCTTTGTATTCGATATTGAATTTTATGTGGTAATTTTGTTCTGAAACTAATACTTCCTGTAATAAAAAAAGAACACCATTAATTATAAAGAAACTTTAACGTGGCTGTTTAAGCAATTGCCCATGTATCAGCGGCTAGGAAAATCGGCATATAAAACCGATCTGTCCAATACCCATGCATTAATGAGGCATTTAGGAGATCCACAAACACAGTTTAAGTCCGTTCATGTAGCTGGCACTAACGGGAAAGGCTCTGTGAGCCATATGCTGGCTTCGGTATTTCAAGAAGCAGGATATAAAGTGGGCTTATACACCTCGCCGCATTTAAAAGACTTTAGGGAGCGCATTAAAATAAATGGAGCTATGATACCTAAAGCCGAGGTAACTTCTTTTATAGACGCCAATAAAACTTTTTTTGAAAAGCAATCCCTTTCTTTTTTTGAAATGACCGTAGGCTTGGCCTTTCACTATTTCAAAGCAGAGAATGTAGATATTGCTATTGTAGAAGTTGGTCTTGGTGGCCGCTTGGACAGTACCAATGTTATTATGCCTGAAGTTTCTGTAATCACCAATATAGGCTTTGATCACACTGAGTTTTTAGGAGGACGTTTGTCTGATATTGCCAGAGAAAAAGCAGGTATTATAAAGCCGAATATCCCGGTTGTTATAGGTGAGGTAGTAAAAGAAACCAAGAGCGTTTTTTATGACTTGGCCAAACAAGCAAACGCCAAAATATACCGTGTTGATGATAAAGTAAAACTTTTGTTTACTACCGACCTTAAAGGGCATTATCAAAAAAAGAATTTAAAAACAGCCCTTTTAACCTTCGAGGTGTTAAGTGAAAAAGGTTGGGAATTGCCCCAAGCTATAATTAAAACAGGATTGAATAAGGTTGTAGCCAATACAGGCCTGCAAGGCCGATGGCAAATTTTAAACCAGAAACCCATGGTTGTTTGTGATGCCGCCCATAATAAAGCAGGCTTAAAGCTAGTGCTAAAACAGGTGCTCGAGCAAAATTACAAGCAGCTTCATATCGTTTTGGGCACCGTAAATGATAAAGATTTGAATACTATTTTACCATTATTCCCAAAAGAAGCACAGTATTATTTTTGCAAACCCGATATTCCCAGAGGTCTTAATCCGGAAATATTACAAGAAACTGCCGCTGTATTTGCATTAAAAGGTCAATGCTTTTCTTCGGTTTTAGCAGCCTATAAAGCAGCCTTAAAAAGTGCCCATTCAAGCGATTTTATCTTTGTGGGAGGTAGCACATTTGTGGTGGCAGAAGTAATTTAAATTTTTTATAAATAAATGTTTGACGGTAATAAAAACTCACTTATATTTGCATCCCGATTACGGGGCGCTTAGCTCAGTTGGTTCAGAGCACTTGGTTTACACCCAAGGGGTCAGGGGTTCGAATCCCTTAGCGCCCACAAAAAAAACTCACTCCTGAAAAGAAGTGGGTTTTTTGTTTTTAGCCTATTTTTTTCATGAAATATTATGTTTATATCCTCTATTCTAAGTTGTTAGATAAGTATTATGTTGGCTCTACCACCGATATATCGGAACGTTTAAAAAAACATTTAAATAATCATAAAGGATTTACTGCTCGGGCGAAAGACTGGGAGTTAAAATATAAAGAGCAATATGAAACTAAACCTGAGGCATTAAATAGCGAGTTAAAAATAAAAAACTGGAAGAGTAAGAAGATGATAGAGAAACTGATTAGTTCAAAAGGAGATTTTTGAAACCAGAGCATCCCGATTTCACATCGGGAGAGTCAGGGGTTCGAATCCCTTAGCGCCCACAAAAAAACTCATGCCTTGTGCTATCAATCCTTTTTTAATACAATATGGTAACAACCTTGGTTTGAAGGTGTTCATTTATGGGAATGGCAGAGTAGGGGAAAGAGCCTAGGGGATAATAATGATTTTACTCTGGAAGGAAAGCCAGCTCTAAATATTGTAGCAAAAGGATTTTTGGAATAAAGANNATTTTATAATTTAGTTGGCATTCANTTAAAAAATTTTAGNNTTTATAAAANCTTTTGTTGTGTAAANCNCNTTGAANATATATGGTNNTNNCTTCAATAAAAAAATGCACCCNAAACGGGAAAATCTCAGTAAAAGCAATACGAAAAATTTTATATCTTATTNGGAAGTGATAAGGATTTTCTTTTAATCCATCTATAGCATTAACTAATTCTAAACTAAATCTGGCGCTTAAATCTTTAGATATTTTATGATAATAATGTATTGATTCTTGAATATCAAACTTAGCTTTATCTGAAANAACAATTTTAAACGGCATTATTTANNTAAAGTTTTTTTTACTTCATCCCAAGAGGTATAGCTTATTTTACTGTGTTTATGATCATCTANAATGTCATCCATCATAGCCTTATACTCATCGGTAACTTGAAAATTATGNGCTTTCTCATAAAGCACATGTTCCATATAATTTTTTAAATTTCGGCCCTGCCTTTCAGCTTGATCTTTTAATATAGCAAGTGTTTGTTGGTCTAATGTAATTTCTTTCCGCTTTTTGTTTTGTATCATAACCGTATGATTTACGTTAAATATACGTNTAACAAATATATTTTACAAATAAATTAATCAATCTATGGTTGCAAAGTATATTTACTAAAAAGGGTGTTGTAATGAGGTAAACTCTTTGATTTACAGCAATTCTAATATGCGTTCTAATTNCATGCCCCTTGAACCTTTTATAAGAATTTGAGTCTCTTTAATTGTGGTTTTTTTAAGCGCAATTTGTAAATCTTTAAAAGTCTTAAAAAATAATACAGACTTGGATTTTGTCTTGGTGTTATAAAAATGCTCTCCAATAAGAAAGGCTTTTCCAATAGATTCTTGGTCTAGATAATCTACAATATTTTGATGTTCGGTTGTGGTATTTTCACCAAGCTCAAACATATCGCCTAAAAACAATAATTTTTCAGAAGCGTCTATTTGCTTAAAGTGCTCTAAGGCCGCTATCATGCTGGTAGGGTTGGCATTATAAGCATCTAAAATAATGGTATTGTTGTCTTTTTGGATTATTTGCGACCGGTTGTCTGAAGGAATATACGAGGTGATACCTTGTTTTATTTCTTCAGAAGAAAGTTTAAAATAATGTGCAATAGCAATAGCAGCAGCTATATTGGAAGCGTTATATTCTCCTATTAAATGGCTTGTGATCTCTATACCATCAAAAGAAAGGCTGACTTCGGGATTGGCCTTTATAAATTGTATTTTGATCTCAGAATGCTTGCTGCCAAAGGCTATGGTGTTCATCCCTAAGCTTTTTTCGAGCTGCATGGGTTGGTCTGAATTCACAAAAATGAGGCTGTTGTTTTTATGAAGGTATCGGTAAAGTTCTGTTTTAGCTTTAATAACGCCTTGTAAATCTCCAAAACCTTCTAAATGGGCTTTTCCAAAGTTTGTAATATAACCAAAGTTAGGCCGCGCTATTTTGCATAAAAAGCTAATTTCATTAAAGTGATTGGCTCCCATTTCAACAATGCCTATTTGGGTATCTTTAGTAAAAGATAAAAGTGTAAGAGGTACTCCAATATGATTGTTTAGATTGCCCTGGGTAGCCTTAACCTTGAAGCTTTGTGATAAAACGGCTCTAATAAGTTCTTTGGTGGTGGTTTTGCCATTACTACCCGTTAGTGCAATTATGGGAATATTTAAGGTGTTTCTATGATACGTGGCTAATTCCTGAAGTGTTTTAAGGACGTCTGGAACAAGTATGGTGTTTTTTGTTCTGTCCTGGTATTTAATCTCGTCTATAATGGCATAAGCTGCTCCTTTTTCCAGAGCATTATGGGCAAAGGTATTGCCGTTAAAATTTTCACCCTTTAAAGCAAAAAATAAAACGGCGGCTTTAATTTTACGGGTATCGGTACAAACTTCCGGATGTTTTAAAAAGAGGTCGTGAAGCGATTTTATAGTCATCAGGTTTTAAAGATATAAAAAAGGCTCTGAATTTACAGAGCCTTGAATATTTTTAAAAAGATAATTATTTATTTCTAGGCCTTTTGTTATTATGGGTTTTTGCACCTACACGCGACATGGCATTTCTAAAACCTATATAATCGGTAGCCATATCTTGAGGGAAAAACCGCCTTTGAGCAGGATCTAACCAATACTCTCTATCTTTCCAAGAACCGCCTTTATAAACCCTTGCTTCGTCATTTATTAATGATGTTCTTCCAGTACTTTCATCATATTGCCGTTCTATATCTCCAGTATCACCCCTTAACACACTGTGTTTTGGCGAATCGTACATGGGTTTGTTATCGTCATTAAAAGACTCGTAGTTTTTAGACGATCTCTTATCACCATCTCTATAATTTCTATTATCACTTTGGGAGAATTGGGTTCTTAAATAGGTTTCATTCTCGTCAACGGGTACTTGATAAATTTCTCCTGGGAGCGCTCTGGCTATAATTTTACCATTGCTTAAAGTGTCATAAACTATAGAGTCTAGTGTTACAATATTTACTTTTCCGTCTTTACCTATTGAATTTTTAGTATACACATTACCACGATAATAATTAAAATCGTTAAACTGATCGTCAACTATAGGGCGATAAACATCGGCCACCCATTCGGCCACGTTGCCTGCCATATCGTATAGGCCATAATCATTTGGTTCGAATGATTTTGTCTCGGCGGTAATATCGGCGCCATCGTCACTCCATCCCGCAATACCTCCGTAATCACCATCGCCTTGTTTNAAATTAGCCAATTGGTCACCTCTGGTTTTNCGTTTTCCNGATCGNGTATAAAGNCCNTTCCANGGATANTTNTTACGNCCNCTATACACATTATAANTTCTTAGTTCACCAAGGCCNAGCGCAGCGTATTCCCANTCNGCTTCAGTAGGAAGTCGGTATTTGGGNAGTAAAAGACCATCCTTACGTTGTATAAATAAATTGGTNCTGTCTTNATTTNGCTTTAGATAACTTTCNGAACGTTTGCCGCCTCTAGAAATAGAATCATTNCCACCATATACCAAGCTTGGACTGTTTAAATAGGTGTTGGTGTTAAACACACTTTCTGCCTTCGATTCAAAACGGGCACCTCTAACGGTAAAGCCTTCTTGTTCTAATATTAATTCGTTTACACGGTCGGTTCGCCAATTGCTAAATTCAACGGCTTGTATCCAACTCACACCAACCACAGGGTAATCGGCATAGCCGGGATGTCTCAAATAATTATTGGTCATCACCTCATTATAACCCAAACGGTTTCGCCATACTAGGGTATCGGGCAATGCGCCATTATATATGTTTCTATATTGTTCTTGGGTTGGTGGAAAAACTTTTTTTAACCAATCAAGGTACTCTAGGTACATGATATTGGTAACCTCGGTTTCATCCATATAAAAGGACTGCACGTGTTGTTGGGTGGGGGTATTATTCCAATCGTGCATGGGGTCATCTTGAACTTTTCCCATAGTAAAAGTACCACCTTCAACAAGTACAAGCCCCGGGCCTTTTCCTGTTCTTTTGCTTTTGGATTGTATTGAAAGCCGCCTTCTTTACCATTCATTTGCCATCCAGTAGCTCGTGAATTGTCTCGGCTGTGTCCTGAGTTTTTATTACAACTCACTAAAATAGTGCTTAAAGAAACAGCAATAAATAACTTTAATACGAATGTTTTTCTCATGTTCATAGTCGTTTTTGAGAGGTATTTGGGTTTGCAATATAGTAATTAACGAAATAATATCAATATTATTTTATCAGATATAAGTAATGCATTTTTTAAAGAACGCATGAGTTTTTGTAATGTTAAAATGGTCATATTTGCAATCCAAGAAAAATTTTTTAACATTAGNACAAAATAAGTTTTAATACTAAGTCCTTAAATATAACGTTATAAAGATGGTTAAAATAAAGAGTCTGGATAATTTGACTTTAAATTTTAAGAATAAGAATTAGTTGAATGGTAAAAAACTATCTTAATGGTGTTGGTGTAAAAAATTGCCTTCTGGTCTTTTTTTTGTTTTGTGCCATGAAAACTGTGGCGCAAAAAAAGCAGTTTAAAATAAATTGGGATCAGCAGATAAATTCAGATCTTATTCCATCTAATATCTTAGATAATGAATCCTATTATACACATGTTTGGCAGTGGAAAGATGCTGGTTTTGTAAATAAAGGCTCTTTAAAAATTACTAATGTGGTGTTCGAAACCCTTTCCGAATCAAAATTAAAAGGTATTGATGTTTCACGAATCCCAAGTCAAATAGCCTCTGAAATTATAAGTACTAAAGCAAGATCCCAAATATATACCCTCTTAAAAATCACACCCATCATTAAAACAGGCAACANGCTTAAAAAAGTCATTTCTTTTGAGGCTTCATATTCAAATGAAGCTTTGGTGCAGCAAAAAAACANTNTCTTTCAGATCACTAATTCGGTTTTAGCAGCAGGCAATTGGTTTAAATTTAAAATCGATAAAACGGGCGTATATAAAATCACTAAGCGTTTCTTAGAAGATCTGGGTGTAGATTTAAATACGGTAAATGCCAGGAGTATTAAAATTTATGGCAATGGTGGTGCTGCTCTGCCTTTGAGGAATTCTGACAATAATCAATTTGATTTAAGTGAAAATGCTATTAAAATAGTTGGTGAAAGTGANGGNGTTTTTGATAACGACGACTATATTTTGTTTTATGGTGAAGGTAGCCAACAATTTTCCGAAGAGAACAACTCACATATTAACCCTTACGACGATAATTCGTATTATTATATTACCTATGGCGGTGAAAACGGAAAACGCATCACGCTGCTAATAGAGCCTTCAGGGGCTTCAACGACTACAATAACCCGTTTTAATGATTATCAATTCCATGAGATAGACGATTTTAGTTTGGTTAAGGTTGGCAGACGTTGGTTTGGTAATAAGTTTGACCTTGAAAATATCCAGAGCTTTGAATTTGACTTTCCCAATATCGTGAGTGGCTCATNNATGAAAGTAAAGGTNTTTGCGGCATCCATTTCTGAATCTTCAACAAGCATGTCTGTTTCTGTAAACAATCAAAAACTTGTCGACTTAAATTTTGCTCCGGTGAGCAGTACAATTTTGGCAAGAGGAAATGCTTATGAAGGTGATGTTAATNCTGCNGGACAAACCGTAAAGGTTGATTTAGAATACAACAATAATGGCAANCCNTCTNGNNTTGGCTATTTAGATTATATAAGTATTGAAGCCNTGCGCGAATTACAAGGCAANGGATTTCAAGAAATATTTCAGTATAAAAAAGCAGCACAATTAAGTGGTATTGGAGAATATCAAATAAGTAATGCTTCGGAATTTCCAGAAGTATGGGATGTGACAAANCCTCAAGAAATTAGTTTTATATCTAATAGTTCACAGGCTTCAAGCTTTTCGTTTAAATCAACTTTGGGGAGTATTAGAACTTATGTGGCGATTCATTCAAGCGATTTTTACAGCCCAGAAAAAGTTGATAAAAGCCGTATTGCCAATCAAAACCTTAAGGGTAGGATTTTTATAAATCAAAATGGAAGTTTTCAGGATATAGATTATCTCATAATAACAGCGCCCTTTTTACAACAACAAGCTCAGCGCTTGGCCGAGCACCGTAAGGCTGTAAGTGGTTTAAATGTAAAAGTTGTGACTACCGATAAGATTTATGAAGAATTTAGCTCGGGGAAGAAAGATATAGGCGCCATAAGAAATTTTGTGCGCTATGTTTATCAAAACGCTTCTCAAGAAGATAAACGTATTAAATACCTCTGTCTNTTTGGNGATNCTTCGGTAGATTATAAGGATCGCTTAAGTCAGAATAACGACATTGTTCCTACATTTCATGTTCTGCCCAGTTTTAGTCTGGTAAATTCATTTATGAGTGATGATTTTTACGGGAGTTTGGATCCTAATGAAGGCACTATGTCTGGTCTTGATAAATTAGATCTTGCTGTGGGTCGCGTTGTAGCCGACGAATTGGATTTAGCCAAGGCCATGGTCGATAAAATTGTAGATTATTCAAGTAAAAAATCNTTCGGGAATTGGCGTAATAATTTTTTNCTCATTTCGGATGATGTTGATGATACTTGGGAATTTACCGAATTGGAAANGGTATTGGATGCCATTGGTGATAGAATAGAAGAAGANCAACCTTTTATAAATGTGAAAAAAATTCATGCCGATGCTTTTCAGCAGGAATCTTCGGCAGGAGGAAACAGATATCCTCAAGCCAGAAAAGCAATACAGGAAGCCATAGATTTAGGTGCTTTGGTGGTATCTTATTTAGGGCATGGTGGAGAGGAAGGTCTGGCTAAAGAATTTCTTTATAATAAAACCGATGCTAAAACCTTAAAAAATAAGAACAGGTATCCTTTAATTGTTACGGTAACTTGCGAGTTTTCAAAGTTTGACNACCCCTTGCGTCCTACNGCTGGAGAACTTACCTATTGGAACAAAGANGGCGGNGCNGTAGCCCTTATATCNACCACCCGNGAAATTAGTGTAAGCCTNGGNGTTTTGTTTAACAATNTATTGGCAAAACATCTTTTTGCTTATGGCAAAACTAGTTTNGACCCTCCTGCAGAGGCNCTAAGAAAATCTAAAAATGAAATTTCAAATCGTCAGAGGCGTGTCATCTCCTATATTGGAGACCCGGCCATGCCCTTGGCTTTTCCAAAAAGAAATATTAAAGTTACCAGTCTTAATGGTGTGCCTATAAACCAAGCCACAGACACGCTAAAAGCATTGAGCAAGGTGCGTATAGGGGGTCAAGTGGTTGATGAGCAAGGCCTTTTGATAAGCGATTATAATGGGGTTCTTGAGGCTAAAATTTTTGATAAACGTATACAGCAAAAAACTCTGGCCAATGATGGGGTAAGAGATACCTCACAAGATTTAGACGGTGACGGTGATACAAACAACCTCTTAATTTTAAATTTTAAAATTTTAGGAAATGGCATATTTAATGGAAAAGCAACGGTGACAAATGGATTATTTGACTTTGAATTTGTAGTGCCTAGAGACATAGCCATACCTGTGGGAAACGGTCGTATAAGTTTATACGCGCAACGCGATCAACAATTAGAAGACCATGCCGGTTATAATGAAANTATAAAAGTAGGTGGGCTAAATGAGAATGCCCCCGAAGACAATACAGGGCCNAGGGTTCAACTTTTNTTAAACGACGAGAGTTTTGTCTCCGGAAGTATTACAAACANTTCTCCCATTTTAATTGCNAAACTNGANGATNTTAANGGCATTAATACAGTGGGAGGTATAGGACACGATATCATTGCCCTTNTAGATGGNGATGAAACCAATCCTGTTNTTTTAAACGATTATTACCAAGCTGAAAAAGATGATTTTACCAAAGGTATAGTCAATTTTAGATTAAAAGATATAGAGGAAGGTTTACACACCCTAAAACTAAAAGCTTGGGATGTGTACAACAATTCTTCTATGGCCGAAATTCAATTTGTAGTAAGTGCGAGTGACGGATTGGAGATTGAACGCGTCCTTAATTACCCTAACCCCTTTATAAATTATACCGAGTTTTGGTTTAATCACAACAGGCCTTTCGAGCCTCTAGAGGTGCAGGTACAGGTTTTTACCATAAGTGGTAAAGTGGTTTGGACTAAAAATCAAACGATTATTACCGATGGTTTTTTGTCTAGAGATTTGGTGTGGGATGGAAGAGATGATTTTGGACAGGCCATTGGCAAAGGTGTTTATGTATATAAACTAACGGTCAAATCGACCTTAACCAATAAACAAGTGCAAAAATTTGAGAAATTAGTTATTCTCTAAAAAATAAATATATATNTGTTTTTACTGAATTTAAAGCAAAGCATATTGTCTAGATTTTTAGATGTTGATTTCTTCAATTTTAATTTAAAGCGTTTAGATGAATATTAAAATATAAAATAGGATAAATGAAAAAACTAATAATCACAAGTTTAGTAAGTGTGTTGCTTTTTAATTATAGTTTCGGACAGGGTGTAAACGATAGAGTCATTACAACTGGAGTGCCTTTTCTGTTAATTGCAGCCGATGCCAGAGCCTCTGGGATGGGTGATATTGGAATAGCCACCTCTGCAGATGTTTTTTCTCAACAATGGAATCCTGCAAAATATACATTCTCTGAATCTAAACAAGGTATTGGTGTAAATTACACGCCTTATTTAAGTAAATAGGTTAACGATATTTTTTTAGGGAATGTGACTTATTATAATCGATTAGATGAGCGTAGTGCCATTGCAGCAAGCTTTAGGTTTTTTAGTCTGGGCGAGGTTGAACTGCGAAATACAGCAGAAGAGATTGGGCTTATACAAAGACCCAATGAACTGACTTTTGATTTAACCTATGCCTTGCGTTTAAGCGATTACTTTTCTATGGCGGTAACCGGAAGGTTTTTGAGATCCGATTTAAAACTTCAAATTGACAATGACGATGCCAGCTCTGCAAATACCTTTGCCGTTGATGTTTCGGGATATTATCAAGGTGAGGAAATTTATTTCGATGATTTTTATGGCCGTTGGCGCTTTGGTTTTAATATATCAAATATAGGCCCTAAACTTAAATACGACGATGCCGGGCAGCAAAACAGCTTGCCTACCAATTTTGGTTTGGGTGCAGGATTTGATTTTATTTTTTCTAATGAGAGTAAAATAGGTATTAATCTAGAATTCAATAAATTATTAGTGCCTACGCCAAGCGATTCAAATGGGGATGGGG
>JAESQB010000092.1 GCA_016765375.1 Flavobacteriaceae bacterium
TCTATACAAACACGTTTATGAATATAACAGGCATAGCTCCATTATCCCTATAGTATTGTGATAATGGAGCTATGCAAAAATTTTGTTTGATCGTATTGAAATCATCTTGACTTTTCGTTCTTTCCTGCAAAATAGCATTTTGCACCCTGATTTCGCCTTTTTCTCACAACATAGCTATGGCTATGCTGTTCAAAAAAGACTTCATCAGTATACAAAAGCCTAATTTTTCGGTTAAAGAAAAAAGTTAAGATGGCTTCATTAAAAAGGCAGGTCGTCTGGTTCTTCTTTAGTTAAATCGGTAGTCGGTTCAAAAGTATCCATAGGAGGTGTTGGAGCAGCGCCTGTTTCTTGGCTTTGTTGCTGATTTTCTACACGCCAACCTTGTAACGAATTAAAATACTTGGTTTCGCCCTGAGGGTTTACCCATTCTCTCCCACGTAGGTTAATGCCTATTTTCACAGGCTGTCCTACATTAAAATTGTTTAACAAATCGGTTTTGTCTTGAACAAACTCTATTAAAATATGTTGAGGATATTGCTCCTGAGTGGTAATAACCACTTCTCTTTTTCTAAAACCATTACTTCCAAATTCCTTGGTTTCTCCTATTAATTTAATTGTTCCTTGTACTTCCATAATTTTCTTTTGTTTGTTAAGAAATTGTAAAACATAACGCCTTCGTTTTGCTTTGATCCTGCCTTCTAGCAAGAACGTTATAAAATTTAAACGATCTATTCTTTTACAATGCCTAATAATAAATGCCACGCCGACTGCACCTCGCCTTTTAACAAATATTGTTGTGCTTTAGCATGTATTGCAGGGGTATCCCCTTGGGTTAATAATTGCTTTATTGTTTCTGTATTATTAATAAAATTTTCAATGGCTTCTTTAGTAGGCAAAGTTTCTATGCCGCCCAATATTCCCAAATCGTTTCCCGTTAGGNTTTTGGAATTTCTAATGTGCTCGGGAATATTATCAACACCAATACCTAAGTTGTTTAATGGTTTTGGTATTTCAAAAAAGCCCNGTTTTGCTCTCGTATAGTTATTGCCTCCTGCTCTNGCCACCACATCCAATTTTTCTTGATCTATAGCNCCATNCTCATNCAATATCGTGTCGTGCACATGTATTTTTAGCACTTCGCAAATTATNAAATTTCCGGCACCTCCCTCNGCACCNAATGCTATAATGTCATTTACTTTACACTCAAACTGCACCGGTGATTCCGCCACNCGAAATGGCTTTACCAGATCTGATTTTAGCATGGTAAAACCCGCCTTCTCAAATTCGTTTACTCCCTTTGGATAGTCACTACTGCTTAAAGACACTTGCTGTACTATACTGTGACTCACTATATTAACAACCACCTCTTTAGTGCTTTGTACATTTTGCAAGCTATGTTTAATACTGTTATCGCGTACACGTCTCGCCGGTGAGAAAATTAAAATTGGCGGATTGGCACTAAACACATTAAAAAAACTAAAAGGTGATAAATTGGGCTTCCCATCAAGGTCAATAGTACTNGCAAAAGCTATTGGTCTTGGAGATACCGCGCTTAATAAAAAGCTGTGAAGCTTTTTGAGAGCAATATCTTGTGGTTTAAAAGAAGCCATNATCATGTTTTATGCAAAANTAATCAATCTTTAGATTTAAAAAAGGTGGATTTAATAATATCTTAAACAATAATATTAACAGAATTGCATTATATTTAAAATGTCAATTTTTATAGATGCTCTTAACAACCAATAGAAATGCCATCAGGTGGCTTATAATAAGTGTTTCATTTATCGTTATTTCATTGATTCTGTGGAACACCTATATCTTTTTTCAGAATTTTAAGGCTGAAGAACGCACAAAAATGGATATCTGGGCCTCGGCCCAAGCCGAATTTCAAAAAAGCCTCTTAGAAGACAATNTCAACCCCATTATTTCTAAAGTATTAATCTCAGAAACCTACAACCCCATGTTGGTTGTAGATCAAAACAATGAAATTAATANTCTTAAAAATATCGACGATAAAAAAATTGACGATACGCTCTATTTAAGAAAACTNGTACTTCGCTTCGNAAANGAAAACAACCCTATCGAAATTTCATATATAGACCCCATTTCTCAGGAAAAAATTGATACCGGCACACTGTATTACGGAAACTCACCCCTNTTAAACAAATTAAAATACTACCCCTTAGCGCTTCTTTTAATTATTTTTTTATTTGGAGGCGTTGTGTTTTTCTTTTACCGAAGCTCAAAAATTGCCACTCAAAACAAAATGTGGTCTGGTATGGCCAAGGAAACCGCCCACCAAATTGGCACGCCTTTATCCTCATTGGTAGGCTGGGCCGAACTTTTAAAATTAGAAAAAGTAAACCCCGAGTATATCATTGAAATTGAAAAAGATATAGACCGATTAAAAGTTATCACCGCCCGTTTTAGTAAGATAGGGTATGTGCCCAAGCTAGAAAAGGCCAATTTAGTTTTTGAAACTCAGGAAGCCTATACCTATTTAAAAACAAGATCTTCTAAACTCATTAGCTTTGAAGCTATCATGCCAGAAAAACCTATTTATGTGGCGCTAAACCGAGAGGTTTACGGTTGGACCATAGAAAATTTAGTNAAAAACGCCATAGATGCCATGCGGGGTAAAGGCCATATTTGTCTGGAAATAAAAGAAGACTCCAAGAGGGCTTATGTGCTTATTCACGATACAGGGAAAGGCATTTCAAAATATCAGTTCAATAAAATTTTCTCACCAGGTTTTAGCACAAAGAAAAGAGGTCGGGGACTGGGTCTCTCCCTGTCAAAACGCATTATAGAAGATTATCATCAAGGGAAAATAAGCGTTCTAAAATCAGAAATTGGAAACGGGACTACCTTTCAGATAAGTTTGAAGAAATTGGAGTAAAAACGGCTTAACTAGAGCGCGTACCATTTTTTAACAAGTTAGTAAAAGCGGCTTCGAGATTTGGAAACAAAAATTCATACCCTGTTTCCTCTATCTTTTTTGCCGACACCCTGTTTCCTTTTAAAATGATCCCAGACATTTCACCAAACATTAATTTTAGCATGAAAGCAGGTACTTTTGGAAACCAAAAAGGCCTGTTTAGAACCCGAGCTAAGGTTTTAATAAATTGTATGTTGGTTTTATGATCTGGAGCAACCGCATTAAAAACACCCTGCATTTGCGTATCTTCTATGGCCTTTATATAAATATTACAGAGGTCGTTAATATGTATCCAGGGCATATATTGCCTGCCGTGACCAAGCCCTGAGCCAATGCCCATTTTAACAGGCGTGATCATTTTTGACAAGGCACCCCCACGTCGTGTAAGTACGACACCAGTCCTTATTATAACGGTTCGTATGGCTAAGGTTTTAAACTGGTCTGCACTTTGCTCCCATTGCCTGCATACATCTGCCAGGAAGTTTTTTCCAGGGGCATCGGCCTCAACAAATATCCTGTCTGAAGGTGATGCACTGTAATATCCTATTCCCGATGCCGATATAAAGGCTTTTAATTTTTTGTTTTGTGCTTTTATTTTGCTGAAGATCAATTCAGTGGTCTTAACACGACTGTCTATAATGCTTTGTTTTCTTTTAACAGACCATCGTTTATCGCCTATGTTTGTGCCAGCAAGATGAACAATATAATCAGCACTTTCAATGGCTTCTCTTTCTATTTCATTGGCATCAAGATCCCAAGTATAAGTGAGTATTTTTGGATCCTGCTGTTTTGATCTGCTCAAAATGGCAACATCGTAGCCCTTCTCCAGCAACTTTTTATAAAGATGNCTGCCTATAAGCCCTGTNCCTCCTGTAATTAATACTTTAGCCATAGTATACGTTTAAAAGGGTGATGGTTTTAAGAGCTCATTTGAACTTTTTATGATTGTCTGCAAAATTGCCAATTTATCCCTTCTTTTTGTCTTTTTATTGCTCCGTAGCTCTGCTATGCAGCTCAAAAAAGTCTTCAATAAGGAACAAACGCCAAATTTTTCGCCTTAATAAAAAAAGTTCAAACGAGTTCTAATTCAATTTCTTAGACATGGCTACAAAATCAAANTTTTCTTTTCCTATCTGAAAATCGTGATCACCAATTTTCTTGAAGCCACTTTTCTCATAAAATGTTATGGCGCGTTCATTGGCTCCTAAAACCGAAAGCCAAATGTGTTCAAATTTAATATCTTTTGCTTTCTCAAGCAGTTTTTTTTGAAGTTCGAATCCAATTTTCATTGAAAGAAAATCNTTTAAAACATAAATTTTCTGAAGCTGACAAACCTGCTTCGAATTTAAAAATTCAGATTCAGAATTCAGTTTTAATTTTGCATAGGCAACAGGCCTTTGATCANGCATGGCTATCCAAAATATATTGCTTGTTTTATTGAGGCTGTTTTTAATTTTATCTACAGAAAAAGTCCGGTCATGATAGTCCAACAAATCGTTTTTATCTCTAAAAAGATCCCCAAATGTTTCTGTAAAAGTAGTTCTGCCAAGCCAAGCTATGTGTTCAGCATCATTATGGTTAGCGGGTCTTATTTCTATAGTATCTTGAATTGTTTATGTTTTAAAAAATTAAAGCAAAAAACTGAACGGTGCTTCTTCAAAATTACTGTTTTTAAGTTGGCCATTACACTTTTTGTTCAAAATCTATTTTTATGCCACCAAACCATGTTGCAAGCATGGCCTGCCTGCCGCAGGCAGGCGTAAACCTAAGCTTTGTTAAAGGTAATGATTTTACGCCTTTGCTCGCCGAAGCGTAGGNTAGGAGAGTGGAAAATTAGTCGCAATGCACTATGAGCCGTTGTTGTGGTGCGTATTTTTTATTCAATTAATTCAATTTCCACTGGTTCATTCGGTGGAGGTGGAGGTGGAGGGAAATCAAATCTCTCATTCAGCCATATTTTTATATCCGTTTTATTTGTAATTTTCTCGTAAGCTTGAGTNAGTTTGTTCAGGGTATTTGGCAACTTTTCAATTCCGTTTTTGTCATAAGAAATGTAAATTAGTAATTTTCCTGGATTATCACTTAACCTTGGATTTTTTCCATTATTTGCAATATCTCTTCTTAAAATACTTTCTAAACTGTCCAATGGATAAAATAACTCACG
>JAESQB010000093.1 GCA_016765375.1 Flavobacteriaceae bacterium
GACTGCCC
The DNA here is from genome assembly GCA_016765375.1 of Flavobacteriaceae bacterium. GTDB lineage: Bacteria > Bacteroidota > Bacteroidia > Flavobacteriales > Flavobacteriaceae > NORP215. The sequence continues at coordinate 9 of JAESQB010000093.1, forward strand.
GATCATGGCACAACCTCCCATCCCACCAAAGAGTCCTGTAATGATGTTTGCGCCACCTTGAGCTACGCATTCTTTATTCGAATTTCCCCTGGTTTGGGTTAATTCATCTATAAGATTTAATGTCATAAGCGACTCTATTAAACCTATGGCAGCTAAAATTANAGCGTANGGNAAAATAAACCAAAGGGTNTCAAGATTTATAGGAATTTTAGAAAATATTTCACTCTGAAACATGGGAAGGCCTCCTTTTAACCCTTCNCCGCCACCATCTTTTATAAACGACCCAACGGTTNAAACATCTAAATTTGATACTATTACTATTACCGAAACTACGACAATGGCTATAAGGGCTTCAGGAAGTTTCTTGTATAATTTAGGCAAGCCAAACATAATACCCATCGTAAGGCCAACTAGACCCAACATGATCCATAATTTTCCTCCTAATAAATAATGACTTTCTCCATTAATGGTTTCTTTAAACATCCCCAACTGTGCAATAAAAATCACTATCGCCAAGCCGTTTACAAAACCCATCATAACGGGATGCGGAATAAGGCGTACAAATTTTCCAAGCTTTAAAAACCCGACCGTCATTTGTATAAAGCCCATTAAAATTACAGTTAAAAACAAATAATAAAGCCCTAGGTTTTCGCCTTGTACTCCCATGGCATTACCTTCAGATACTAAAGACACCATAACCACGGCAAGAGCTCCTGTTGCGCCTGAGATCATTCCCGGTCTTCCTCCAAAAACAGCAGTGATCAACCCTACCATAAAAGCGGCATATAACCCTACTAAAGGATCTACTCCTGCCACAAAAGCAAAAGCAACAGCTTCAGGTACCAAAGCCAAAGCAACTGTTAAACCAGAAAATATATCGTTCTTAACATTGGCAACCCGTTTTCGTATAAAAGCAGTCATATTTAAATTTTTGAAGCCGCAAAAATACAGCTATTACTAAGGCTACAAGCCTATAAATCAAATATTTTTATGNATTTTNAAAAAAAGATCTCGAATATTAGCATAAGACTTCTTTAAAGCCTTTTTAGTTTTCTTTTTACCCTTCCATTTTACCTTAGTTACACCTTCGTCCAACTGTGGAATTAAAGTACCGGTAAATTGCGTTTTCATATTAAACCAGTGAGTTTCTTTTAATTTTATCTTTCCATTTCGCTTAAACAAATGGTAAGTTATACCTAATGCATTTACAATTTCTAAACCATCTACCCCTGTTTCTTCCTGGGTTTCTCTTAANGCGGTTTCTTCTATACGCTCTCCTTTTTCTGCCTTTCCTTTAGGCAAATCCCATTTGGAGTCTCTAAAAATAAACAATACTTTTCCCTTAGTATTTCTTACCAAGCCTCCTCCAGCAACAACAACAGGTATCTTTTTTTTAAATTTTGACAGTAATTTTTTTTTATTGTGATGAAAAAGTTTTACCCTAGTCCATTTTCCACTATCTACATGTTTTATAACACTTTCAATATCAAATTCTTTTAAAGGTATNACTAAANCACCCTCATCATGAACAGTTTGACTTGTAAGAATAAAAAAATGGTCATTCACAAAAACTTTATACATTTGCACTATGATTTTAGATTCTGAAACAGCTCAAAAAACAGCTAAGCTTTTACTACAAATTAATGCAATAAAATTACAACCGCAAAATCCTTTTACCTGGGCTTCGGGTTGGAAGTCTCCAATTTATTGTGACAACCGCATTAGTCTTTCCTATCCAAAGATCCGAAATTTTATACGAGAAAACATGGCCGCTCAGTTGGAAAAATGTTTTGGCAAACCTCAAGTTATTGCAGGAGTTGCTACAGGAGCAATTGGAATTGGCATGTTAGTAGCTGATTATTTAGATTTGCCTTTTATATATGTTCGCCCTGAAGCTAAATCGCATGGNAGAAAAAATCAAGTAGAAGGCTTTATTCAAAAACAACAAACCGTAGTGGTCATTGAAGATTTAATCAGCACAGGAAAAAGCAGTCTCAATGCTGTTAAAGCCTTAAAAGAAGAAGGTCTTAAAGTGGCTGGAATGCTNGCCATTTTTTCGTACGAATTTAATACGGCGCATGAAAACTTTAAAGAAGCAAACATCCCATTATATACCTTGAGCAATTATCCCGAATTGTTGAAAGAAGCTAAAAAAACAAATTTTATTACTCAAGATCAATTAGAAACTTTAGAAGCTTGGAGAGAAAATCCAGCCCTATGGAAACCATAAAAATATGAAAATAGAAAGTAAAATCTTAGATGTTAAGAAATCGGCAACAGAACTCTGCTCATTTTTAAGTGATGTCAAAAATTACGAGCAACTCATGCCCGAAAACAAAAGTAAATTTGAAATTATAAATGATAATACTTTTGTTTTTGCACTTAAAGGCATGCCTGACATAGCGCTTGAAATAAAGGAAGTTCAGAGCCCAAATAAANTAATTTTAGGTGCTAAAAGTGACAAGCTACCCTTTACCCTTACCGCAAACGTTAATGAAGTTTCAGAAAGTGCTTCACAGGTACAACTCCTTTTTGAAGGCGACTTTAACCCCATGATGGCTATGATGATCAAGGCGCCTATTGGTAAATTTATAGAAACCCTTGCAGACAATATGGCAAAACTTTAGGGTTTGTTATGAAATAACCNTTAGTACATGAGTTTTACTTCTTGAAATCCAAAGGCTTTTATTTTACCGTCTTTACATTCTACTGTTAATTTTCCGGCACTAGAAATACCACGTATTATTCCGGTAAAAAAACCTTTTTCATTTTTAAAAGTAGAAACCATGTCTTTTCTAAAAAGCGCAGCTTCGTATTGTTGATCGAGGTCTTTAAAATTATTGTTCTTAAGAATATTCCAATAATCATTTATTGACAAGATTATAGCATCAAGCACTTGATCTAAACAGAAATCTTTACCCGCTTCCAGTTTCATCGAACTGGCTCTTGGCAAATTCTCAAACAATGTATTATTTACATTTAAGCCAANACCTATAATACTGCCTGTCAAAACTTGATCACGAACTATATTTTCAATAAGAATCCCAGCAATTTTTTTATTGTCTGACAGAATGTCGTTAGGCCATTTTATTTTAATATNTTTTTTTATAAANCNCTCTAAAGCTACTTTTATTGCTATTGAAATCGCTTTTGATATATAAAATTGAGAAGATATATCAAGGCTATTGTTCAATTTTAACATACTAAAAACCAAGCTTTTGCCTTGCTCAGAGAACCAAGCATTCCCTCTTTGCCCTTTACCCTCAAGTTGAGAAGCTGCAAGTACCACAACCTCCTCTGTAGGACTCAAATCCTTGACCATCGCTTTTAAAAATCGATTTGTAGAATCAATGGCATTAAGTTTGACTATACGCAATTTAAATATTTTAAGTTTTTATGTGTATCATTAAGTAAGATATTCCTTATTTTAAACCAAAAAAACAATAACTTTGTATAAACTAAGAAGAGTTAATGCCCGATAAAGAAAAACNAACAGATTTACTTATAGCAAATATACTAAAAGGAATAGAAGAAGTTAAAGGAAATGATATTCAAGTATTAGATTTAAGAGACATAGAAAATACGGTATGTGACTACTTTATAATTTGCAATGGCGGTTCAAACACACAAGTTAATGCCATTGTAGGTTCAATTCAAAAAATTGTTAGCAAAGCCATTCAAGAAAAGCCCTGGCATGTTGAAGGCGCNAATAATGCCGAATGGGTACTAATAGATTATGTTCATGTGGTAGTGCATGTTTTTCAGAAACACATCAGAGAATTTTATGATATTGAAGGCCTCTGGGGTGATGCAAAAACTTTAAAGATAGAAACCAATTATTAAAAACGAGACCAGATAATGGCAAACGATAAAAAAACCCCCGAAACTGATAAACCAAAATTTAATGTGTATTGGATTTATGCCATTATTATTGTAGGTTTTATAGCCCTACAAGTTTTTGGTTTTAGTGGTTTAGGTGAACCCATAAAAACAACCCCTTCAGACTTTCAAGAGTTCTTGATAAATGGTGATGTTGAAACCGTTGAGATTGTAAACAAATCTAAAGCTAAAGTTTATCTCACCAGAGAAGCAAAACAAAAAGAAATTCACAAGAGGAAAGGTGGAGGTACGGGTTTTTTAGCCAATCCCAATGCAGCCACTTATTTGTTTGAATTTGGAGATTTACAAAATTTCGAAAATCAAATAAACACAATAACAAAAGAACATGATCTCAAAACTAAAGTTGTTTTCAATACCGATGTTAACGTATGGGGTGATGTTTTAATATCAATATTACCTATCGTGATTATTATAGGTATTTGGATTTTTATCATGCGCCGCATGTCTGGNGGNGCAGGTGGAGGCCCCGGTGGACAGATATTTAATATTGGAAAGTCTAAAGCCAAGCTTTTTGACCAAAACAACGATGTAAAAGCTTCGTTTAAGGATGTAGCAGGACTGGAAGGTGCTAAAGAAGAAATACAAGAGATCGTAGATTTCTTAAAAAGGCCAGATAAATATACAGCCCTTGGAGGCAAAATCCCTAAAGGAGCCTTATTAGTAGGACTTCCAGGGACAGGAAAAACATTATTAGCAAAAGCTGTGGCTGGCGAAGCTAAAGTGCCTTTTTTCTCATTATCAGGTTCAGATTTTGTAGAAATGTTTGTTGGTGTAGGCGCATCAAGAGTAAGAGACTTATTTAAACAAGCCAAGGAAAAAGCACCTTCTATAATTTTTATTGATGAAATTGACGCCATTGGGCGCGCCAGAGGGAAAAGCAATTTTTCAGGCTCTAACGACGAACGAGAAAACACCCTCAACCAACTTCTTACAGAAATGGATGGTTTTGGAACCAATACCAATGTTATAGTTCTTGCAGCTACAAACCGTGCCGATATTTTAGACAAAGCACTAATGCGTGCTGGACGTTTTGACCGACAAATTTATATAGACCTTCCCGACGTAAGAGAACGTAAAGAAATTTTTGAAGTTCATTTAAGACCTTTAAAAATCAAAAAGAATCTAGATACCGATTTTCTTTCAAAACAGACCCCNGGCTTTTCAGGAGCAGACATTGCCAATGTTTGTAATGAAGCAGCACTTATAGCCGCCAGGTACAATAAAAAATCGGTAGAAAAGCAAGATTTTCTGGATGCTGTAGATCGTATAGTAGGAGGTTTAGAAAAGAAAAATAAAATTATCACTCCTGAAGAGAAAAAAGCCATAGCCTATCACGAAGCAGGGCATGCTACTGCCAGTTGGATGCTAGAACATGCCGCACCTTTAGTAAAGGTAACTATAGTGCCCAGAGGGCAATCGCTAGGAGCTGCCTGGTATCTTCCCGAAGAGCGCCTTATTGTAAGGCCTGAGCAAATGCTAGATGAAATGTGTGCCGCCCTTGGTGGTCGTGCAGCCGAAAAAGTGATTTTTAACAATATCTCAACAGGGGCTTTAAGCGATCTCGAAAAAGTAACCAAACAAGCCAGAGCTATGGTTACTGTTTATGGCCTTAATGATAAAATTGGTAATCTCACCTATTACGACTCTTCTAGTCAAACCGATTATAATTTCACTAAACCTTATAGTGAAAAAACGGCAGAGATGATTGATAAAGAAATCTCGAATATTATTGAAACCCAATACCAACGCGCTATAAAGCTCTTGACAAAAAACAAGAAAAAACTAATAGAATTGGCCGAAGTATTACTTGAAAAAGAAGTTATTTTCAAAGACAATCTTGAAAAAATATTTGGAGAAAGACCTTTTAAAAAAGAAGAAGTAAAATTACCACAAAAAAAGGGTGTGTCTAAAAAAAAGGATGGCGTTAAAAAAAGTGCCGTATAAACATTTTATTTATTGGAAGTGTTAAGAAATTTTATATATTTGAAAAGAGAATAATAATTTAGAAAAGTACCTCAATTATTATTGCGTTTTTAAAGATCAAGAATGAAATTTTTATAATGAATCTGTTTAGAAATATTTTTAAACCTACTAAATCAGATACATCAAAAGCAACCACTTTAACACCTCCATCCCAGGGTGAGTTTTTGCCCTGTTATAACATGCCTACCGATGAGAAGTTTCTTTCAAACTTCAAAATAAATGGCGGCAAGTTTTTATACTGCATAACTTTAGACGAGGTTTTTGGTGCACTTGATAATATTCTTATCGAAAACGATTGGTACGAAACAGATGTTTCATGTAATAATGAGCTTTTAAAAAGCAAATTCTCGGGTTATAATCTTAACTTTGAAGGTGATATTCGCTCATCTTCATTTTTCTTTTCAACATGCGAGTCTCTTATTGCAAACAATGGCTCTATTTTATTTTCTTCAAATCAGCTTAAAGAAATAAGACTTAGTAATTATCCTAAAAACATTATCGTTTTTGCCACTACTAGTCAACTTATTGAAGATATTGGTGATGGTCTTCGAAATATTAAAATGAAATGTAATGGCAATATTCCAAACAATATTACAGCTATAAAAAACTTTACAGTTCTTGATGAAAAAAATTTTATGAGCTACGGAAGTAGTTCAAAAAACTTATATTTGCTACTTTTGGAAGATCTATAATTTATAAACCCTAAATAATTAATTTTAGATACACAAAAATATTAATTATTTAAAGCATCACAGGTCACGTACAACCTCTTAAACATTAACCAAATCACATGAAAGAATTTATTGTTAGAACTATTTCTGGTGTTTTATACGCTTCAATTCTAGTTTTTGCTATATTTTTCTCCCCACTAGCCTTCACTATTCTCATAGTTGCTTTAGGTTTGATCTCACTTTCAGAACTAATAAAACTCTTAGCATTAAAGCCACTACTTCCCTATTTGTTTTCGGTAGTTTTGTTTTATGTTTTTAGCTTTAAAGGACTAAATCATTATTTTACCATCATACTATTGGGAATAGGTCTTATAACCAATCTGGCTTTGCTGATTCATCTTTTTTCTAAAAAGAACTTAGTAACAAATATCTTGTCAAAACAATTTATTTCTCAATTTTATCATACCAGCGGTTTTATTTTTATAAGTCTTATACCCATGTATACTAAAGACTTTAATCCTAAAATTATTGCGGTAATTTTTATNTTTATTTGGATTAATGATTCTTTTGCTTACCTTATAGGTAAAAATTTTGGCAGGCGAAAATTGTATCAAAGAATATCACCTAATAAAACGGTAGAAGGCTTTTTAGGAGGTCTTATTGCAACCGTAATAAGCAGCTATTTTATAGCATCATACATTCCTTCTATTANCCTATTAAACTGGGTGCTTTTATCAATAATCACAGCTGTNTTTGGCGCTTTAGGTGATTTGATCCAGTCTAAATTTAAACGTGAAAATGGGGTTAAAGATAGTGGTTCCTTAATTCCTGGTCACGGGGGTTTATATGACAGGCTTGATAGTATAATTTANGCCAGTCCATTTATTTATTTATTTTTATTACTCATAAACTATGTTTCATAAAGAAGGCCATAAAATAATTTTAATAACCCTAGTGCTATGNATAGGTTTCTCTCTTGGTGCTCAATTTTATATAAATAATGCACTTATTCAGAAACTAATAATAAGCCTATTTGTTATTTTGTTGATTTTAATTTTGCAATTTTTCAGAAATCCAAAACGGAAATTTTCACCTAGTGATCAATGTGTAANCGCTCCGGTAGATGGAAAAGTTGTGGCGATAGAAGAAGTTTTTGAAAAAGAATATCTTAAAGATAAACGCATTCAGATATCGGTATTTATGTCACCTCTTAATGTGCATGTTACCCGTTATCCGGTTAGTGGAAAGGTNTCTTTTAGTAAATACCANCCTGGAAAATATTTGGTAGCATGGCATCCAAAATCGTCTGAATTAAACGAGCGNACCACCGTGGTGGTTAAAACAAAAAAATATGGCGAAGTGCTCTTTAGACAAATTGCGGGAGCAATGGCCAGACGTATTATAAACTATGCTGAAAAAGGTAAAGAGGTTATACAAACTCAAGATAGTGGTTTTATTAAATTTGGTTCAAGAGTAGATGTTTTCTTACCTTTAGACTCTAAAATAGNAGTGAAATTAAATCAAAAAGTAACAGGTGGAATTACCGTATTAGCAAAATAAAATGACCTCTGACGAATTAGATATAGCTTTTAAAGAAGCGGTGAAAAGTGTAAACCAACATACCGAACCTTTTCCTGCCGATTTCTTACTTCGCCTTTATGCCTATTATAAAAAAGCGACTAATGATTACGGCCAACCCCAATCTAGAGAAGCTATGATCAACGCTTTTAAGACCAATGCCCTTTTTCAGATTGAAGACATTACCGAGGATGAAGCTAAACACAGGTATATAGATCTGACAAAAGATTATTTTTTATACAGGAAGTAATCGTTTCGAAAAACTAGCTTACTTTAAATTTTCAAGACTTTCCTTAAGCGTTTTCACCTTGCTTATGGCATCTGCTTCTTTTTGACGTTCAATAGCCACTACAGCTTCGGGAGCGTTATCTACAAAGCGTGCATTGGATAATTTTTTCTGAACCGATTTTAAAAACCCTTCTGTATAATTTAGTTCTTCTCTTAATTTTTCTATTTCNTCTTCTACATTNATNGCCGTATTCATAGGAATAAAATACTCATTAGATTTTACCCTAAAACTCAAGCATCCTTCAGCTTTTTTATCAATATAATTATGGTTATTTATTTTGCCCAATTTTTTAATAACCATATCAAAAGTTGCATTTAAATTTTCGGTATTTAAAACATGTAAATCTAAAGTTTCTTTAAACGAAATGTTTTTATCTTTCCTAATGGCACGTATTCCAGACACCACTTCTTTAGCCAATTCAAATTCTAAAATAGTAGTTTCATCATAAGGTTTCTGTTTAGGCCATTCTGCAATTATCAAGGCTTCATCTGGAGTTCTTTTGGATATTAAATGCCAAATTTCTTCTGTAATAAAAGGCATAAAGGGATGTAATATTTTTAAATTATCTTCAAAGAAATTCATGATAGATTTAAAAGTCTGTCCATCTATGGGTTGTCCATAAGCTGGTTTTACGATCTCTAAAAACCAAGAACAAAAATCGTCCCATACCAATTTATACATTGCCATTAAGGCATCGCTTATTCGGTATTTTGAAAAATGATCTTCTATCTCATCTAAAGTTTTTTGCAATTTGGCTTCATACCATACAATAGCCATTTTACTGGCTTCGGGTTGTGGTATTTCAGTATCTATAGTCCAACCTTGTGTTAGTTTAAAGGCATTCCAAATTTTATTTCCAAAGCCTTTCCCTTGCTGACACAAAGCCTCATCAAACATCAAATCGTTTCCGGCGGGAGCACTTAAGAGCAAACCAACCCGCACCCCATCGGCACCGTATTGCTCAATAAGCTTTAAGGCGTCTGGCGAGTTTCCTAATTGTTTACTCATTTTACGGCCTTGCTTATCCCGTACTAATCCAGTAAGGTAAACATTGTTAAATGGCCGTTCTGTTCGGTACTCATAGCCTGCAATTATCATTCTAGCCACCCAGAAAAAGAGGATGTCTGGCCCAGTCACCAAATCGTTTGTGGGATAATAATATTCAATTTCTTTATTATTAGGGTTTTTAATCCCATCAAAAACACTTATAGGCCATAACCAAGACGAAAACCAGGTATCTAATACATCGGCATCTTGTTTTAAATCACTCTCGCTAAGATTTGGATTTCCTGTTTTTTCTTTAGCCAGTTGTAAGGCCTGTTCTCTGCTTTCGGCAACTACAAAATCGGCTTTCCCTTGTCCGTAATAATACGCCGGAATTTGCTGTCCCCACCACAACTGACGTGAGATGTTCCAATCTCTAATGTTTTCCATCCAATGGCGGTAGGTATTATTAAAACGCTTGGGGAATAACTTGACCTCACCGTCTTCTAAAACCGCTTTTATGGCAGGTTTNACCAGGTCTTTCATGTTTAAAAACCATTGGTCACTCAGTTTTGGCTCGATAACTGCACCTGTACGTTCGCTTGTCCCTACCTTATGCATATGAACCTCAACTTTAACAAGTACTGATAATTTCTTGAGCTCTTCTACAATTTCTTCACGCACAACAAAACGATCCTTACCTTGATAATGCATCCCAAAACTATTTAGAGTTGCATCATCATTAAAAATATCTACAACTTCAAGATTGTGTTTTTCGCCTAGCACTTTATCATTTTCATCATGTGCAGGGGTTACTTTTAAACAGCCTGTCCCAAATTCAATATCCACATAATCATCTTCAATAATAGGAATCACCCGATTACAAATAGGCACTATGGCCTTTTTCCCTTTTAAGTGTTTAAAGCGGTCGTCGTTGGGATTAATACAAATAGCTGTATCACCCAAAATGGTTTCTGGTCTAGTGGTGGCAATGGTTAACGTATCGTCCTGACCTTCAATTTTATAATTAAGATAGTATAAATTACCATTTTCTTCCTTGTGGATCACTTCTTCATCAGAAAGCGTGGTTTGCGCTTGTGGATCCCAATTCACCATCCTAAAACCGCGATAAATTTTTCCTTTTTGATATAAATCAACAAAGGTTTTAATAACGGCATCAGACATATCATCATCCATGGTAAACTTACTACGCTCCCAATCACAGGAAGCGCCCAGTTTTTTTAATTGTTCTAAAATTATACCTCCGTGCTTATGAGTCCAATCCCAGGCATGTTCTAAAAATTCGTCTCTACTTAAATCAGACTTATTTATNCCTTGCNCCTTTAACTTATTAACCACTTTAGCTTCNGTTGCAATTGAAGCGTGATCTGTTCCCGGCACCCAACAAGCATTAAAGCCCTGTAAACGCGCCCTACGTATTAAAACATCCTGTATGGTGTTATTNAGCATATGCCCCATATGGAGCACNCCTGTGACATTTGGTGGCGGTATCACAATAGTATAGGGTGTTTTGTCGTTAGGTATAGATGAAAAATAATTGTGTTTCATCCAATAAGCATACCATTTGTTTTCAACAGCCTGAGAATCATATTTCAACGGAATTTCCATACTTTGGTCTAATTTTTGAGAAATAGAAAGCAAAAATACTTATAAGTTCAAGATTATAAAAGTGAATAACTTATTTTGCTTGAAAATTAAAAAGGAATTAAATTAGCATATATAAAAAACTAGTATTATGAAAAACATTGCACTTATTTTTATTATAGGCCTTTTTAGCTNAAATGTTTCGGCACAAGAGAAACAAGCAAAGATTGAATTTAAGACAGAAACCATTGATTATGGCGAAATTGTAAAAGGGAGTAATGGCATAAGAGTTTTTGAATTCACTAATACCGGAGATGCCCCTTTAATAATTACCCGGGTATATTCTAGCTGTGGCTGTACCATTCCTAAAAAGCCNGAAGCTCCTATAATGCCTGGTGAAAAAGGTATTATAGAAGTAAAATACGATACCGAGCGCCTTGGACCTATACGAAAAACCATTACCGTGTATTCAAATGCTAAAGAATCTATAAAAGCTATAAAAATAAAAGGCCTTGTCGTGGCATCCAGCCAAGGTTAATCGTTTAAAGAAACACCTGCCAGGCAGGCAGGGAACACACCATTTTAATAGGCTGACTGAAAAGTTAGCCTATTTTTATTCCCAATAAACTTACAACATCCTTTTAAGTTCAACCGTAAACTTCAGAGGTTTTCCATTGCGCTTTATCCTAAACTTAAGTTTTTTTCCTTCATTCTGATAAAATAAATTATTAAACTCTGAAAGCTTTTTTCTATGAAAAGATATGCCATTTATACTTTCTATAACATCGCCTTTTAATAAACCAGCCTGAGATGCAGGTGAATTTACCCTAATTTCGGCAATCACTATTTTTGGAGCGAGCTTATAAACATAACGGTTATTTAATTCGATCTTAATAACACCTTGAGTATCATTTTTAAGCACATCCATTTTGCCTTCATAAACTTCCTTTTCTCTAAAGATTTCAAAACCTTCGTGCTCTAAAACAATACCTGTCATATTATAATAAAAGGTCTTGTNTAAATATTTATTAGGCCTAAGTCTAAGTTTTTGTTCTGAATAGTTGATTATTGTTCTAAAACGTTTTAAAAGTTCACCTCCAATACTACCATGACGTTCAGAAAAAATTAAACGTTTATCAATGGCTTCCATATAAGGAAAAGCGGCTTTAATGCCTTTTAAATGAAATTTCCCCACTCTAGTACTTTTAATTCTAGCACGTTTTCCAAATATATTTCCGCTAAGACCTAAGCCCAAATAGTCTTCAAAATTCTCAACAGGCACTTTTATAGAATCTTTAGCACTTTCAAATAACCATAAAGCATCACCCGAGCCTGAATCTAAAAGCATGTTCACAGTTTTACTTCCCAATAAAGTTTCTATATCTATACTTAAATGAGGTTTGTTTTTAAAAGAAACCAAGTCGAAGTCTTCACATTTTTTACAGAATTTATAACTATAGCTTTCAGGCTTATAAAATTTTATTTTCTTTTTAATATAATTGGTCTCTACCACAAAATTTTTAAAAAAGTCATAGCCTATAATACCATGAATAACAACCCCCATTCTAGTAGAAAAATTGATATCCTCATCAAGTACTATAAGTAAATTTTGATTTTTATTTGTGGCCTTTCCAATTTTTATGGTATTCCCAACAGATTTTAAGGCTTCAACCGAACTACCCACCCCTAAACCATGTAATGTAATTTTAGAAATATTGCTCAACTCTAAATGGTCCAATTCATCAAAACTGAATAAAATGGTATTATTAACACCTGTATCTAATAAAAATGACAAGGTTACCCCATTAACTTCAACAGGTATTATTACGAGGTTATTAACCAATTGAAAGAAGATTTTATCCTTATCAATACCTTCGGGCAGCCTAAAATCACCTTGCACATTTCCTTTTACAGGATTAATAAAGCAGATTAAAAATAATATGAAAAAATAGAGGTTTCGCATTATAAATATCAAGTTACAAAAAACCNTNATCTCCTTTTAAAAAGAAANGGNATTTTAANAATANTTTNGCAACTTTGTAGCAAACAAAAATTATGCCATCTATATCTCAAAAAGGAAAGGCAATGCCACAATCTCCCATCAGNAAATTNGTGCCNTATGCNGAAGCTGCAAAAAAAAGAGGNACTAAGGTGTTTCACTTAAANATAGGCCAACCCGATATAAAAACNCCTCAAGTAGCCCTTGATGCNGTAAAAAANAACANNCTTGAAATNTTGGCTTATGCCCGNTCTGAAGGNGCCGAGTCGTATNGNAANAAAATGGCTTCNTATTATAAAAAGCATCAAATAAACATAAGCCACGAAGACATAATCGTNACCACAGGAGGCTCTGAAGCNCTATTTTTTACTTTTGGTAGNATTATGGATCCTGACGATGAGCTCATCATCCCAGAGCCATTTTATGCCAATTATAACNGTTTCTCAATAGCTTCAGGAGTGAAGGTTGTTCCCGTAATTTCGTCTATAGAAACCGGATTTGCACTTCCACCAATAGAAGATTTTGAAAAACTAATAAGTCCAAAAACCAAGGCCATTCTCATTTGCAATCCGGGAAATCCTACGGGATACCTCTATAGTAAAGAGGAAATTGAGAAATTGGTAGNCATGGTTAAAAAACACAATCTNTTTTTAATTGCCGACGAAGTTTACAGAGAGTTTGTTTACGACGGAGCCACACACCATTCTATACTTGCACAAGAAGGACTTGAAGAACACGCTATAGTTATCGATTCGGTTTCTAAACGTTATAGCATGTGTGGTGCCAGAATTGGTTGTATTGTCTCTAAGAATAAAGCCTTTATGGATACGGCTCTAAAATTTGCACAAGCCCGTTTAAGCCCTCCTACCTATGCACAAATAGCCAGTGAGGCGGCATTAGATACTCCCGAAAGTTATTTTACCGAGGTNATTGATGAATATACACAGCGGCGAAANACNCTNATTAGCGAATTAAAAAAAATAGAAGGCGTTAAAGTAGCCANTCCAAAAGGTGCTTTTTACTGTATTGCNCAACTNCCNGTAAANAATGCCGATGATTTTGCACAATGGTTATTAGAAAAATTTGAATACAAGGGTCAGACCGTCATGGTAGCCCCTGCTGCCGGATTTTATGCCTCGCCTGGATTGGGTTTAAATCAGATTCGCATAGCTTATGTCTTAAATAAAGAAAGCCTAATCACTTCGGTAAAAATTATAAAAGAAGCCTTATTGAGCTACCCCAATTAATGAAAATCGAAGCACATAAATCATTACAGAAATACAATACTTTTGGCATTGATGTTAAAGCTAAACATTTTGTTTCTGTAAAATCTATTGCAGAGCTTAAAAACGTTATTTCCTTAAAGAAATATCCAAACCATTTTATACTTGGTGGGGGCAGTAATATCTTATTCACTAAAGATATAGACGCTTTGGTTATTCATCTTAATTTAAAGGGCATTTCCATTGAAAAGGAAACCGAAGACCATTTGTATATAAAAGCCATGGCCGGTGAAAACTGGCATGAATTTGTTTTATATTGTATTAAAAACAATTATGGTGGCATTGAAAACCTTTCGCTTATTCCCGGTAACTTAGGAACGACTCCCATCCAAAATATTGGTGCCTACGGCGTTGAACTAAAAGATGTATTTTACGAATGTGAAGCCTTTGATTTAAAAACCAAGACCCAAAAATGCTTTTCGAAGACAGATTGTGAGTTTGGATACCGGAATTCCATTTTTAAAAATTCAGCTAAGGACAAGTATATTATCACTTCGGTAACCTTAAAACTCACAAAGAAAAATCACCGTCTTAATTATAGCTATGGGGCGATTACAGATCAACTAAAAAAAGAAAACACCGACTTAAATATCAAAGCCATTTCCAAGGCGGTTATAAATATTAGACAATCTAAGATCCCAAACCCAAAAGAAATAGGCAATAGTGGCAGTTTTTTCAAAAACCCAATAATTAATTCCAGGGCTTTTTCTCAATTTCAAAAACAATATCCCCAAGCCCCTTTTTATAAACTTTCTGAAGAACATTATAAAGTTCCTGCTGGCTGGTTAATAGAACAAACAGGCTTTAAAGGCAAACGTTTTGGCGATGCAGGGGTTCATAAAAACCAAGCCTTGGTACTTGTAAATTACGGCAGTGCAACGGGTCTAGAGATCCTTAATTTAGCCAAGAACATACAAGAACAGGTCTCGAAAAAGTTTAATATCACCCTAGAACCTGAGGTGAATATTTTATGAGAGGATAGAGAAAATAGAAACAGGAATCAAGATCTAAGAGGCAAGAGAAAAAAGAGAAAAGAAAAAAGAAAAATACCTGCCTGCCGGCAGGCAGGGAAAAGACTAATAGCTAATAGTTGTAAGGAATAAACTAATCAAGTGGCAAAGAAATATATAAATAAGAGAAAAGTTAAGCGAACGGTTTCAGAACAACTTTTGAATGGAAAATCTAAGAGCGAAATTTTAACTGAATTAGAAGACATCTATTACGAGAAGGACATTCTAATAAAAATTATCGTTGGAACACCGAGCCCTGAGATTCGCAAAAAACTTAACCTATTGAATACCGTTTTAGGTATTGCTGCAATTGCGATAGTTATTTTCAGATTCCAGGTTTTCGGAATCGATTATGTTGGAAGTGGCTTGACACTACTAACCTTAATTTTGGGAATTTCAGTATTTAGCTACGAAGCACTATCTTATCGCCTTATTTCACTTTTATGTCTAATAACATTAATTAGATACTTTATGAACTATGAAGCTAATATATTTTTACTGGTTGACTTTGGACTGACAGTTGTAATAATTACACTAGGCTTGTATTTGGGCACCAAACTTTTCCCTAACTATGGAGTTTTAGGGCCAAAGAAGGACAATGATGGAAAACCAATAATCGATTAAAACACCCTACGTTTTTATTAAGATCGTTAATGTTTAATAAAAAAACCAAGACCAAAAACCCAAAACCCAAAACCCAAGACCTAAGACCTAAGGCCCAAAACCAATAATTCGTAATTCGTAATTCATAATTAAAAATTTGGTATTATTTTTGTTGATAAATAAAGGTGCCTAAGGCTAGTAAATTAGCTACTTTTAATTAATTTTGAAGCTATATGAAGTTAGACTTTATAAAACAAAATAAGAGCAATAAGCGGTTTAATTATACCCCTCGTTATTATAAGGGTAAAGACGACAGTAACCCCTATGAATTTGGCTCAAGATTCGAAAAACACAAAGATACTTACAATAAAAACGACTATAGAGCCCACTGGGAAGACGCCCGTAATGCCAGTAGACACAGAGGAAACAGAAGCTTTAATCGAATTTTTATTTATGTCGTTATCATTCTTGTTTTTATTTCGCTTTGGATTCTAGATTTTGACCTCTCAATATTTAGATAAGCCATTTCATGTCTGATATCATCAAACTTTTACCCGATCACGTTGCCAATCAAATAGCTGCCGGAGAGGTTGTACAACGCCCCGCATCCGTAGTTAAAGAGCTTTTGGAGAATGCTATAGACGCAAAAGCTAAGCATATAAAATTAGTGATCAAGGAAGCTGGGAAAATCCTTGTACAAGTTATTGACAATGGTATTGGCATGAGTGTTACCGATGCTCGACTCTGTTTTGAACGTCATGCTACTTCAAAAATATCAAAGGCCGAAGACCTCTTTAAATTACACACCAAAGGCTTTAGAGGAGAA
>JAESQB010000003.1 GCA_016765375.1 Flavobacteriaceae bacterium
CAAACAAGTCCCCCACCACATTCATGCCGTCCATCAGTGGGCCTTCAATCACTTCAATCGGTGCATCAAAGGTTAAACGCGCTTCTTCGGTATCTTCGGTGACAAAGGCATCAATGCCCTTGACCAGTGCATGTTCCAATCGTTTGGCAACGGGAAGTTTACGCCATTCATCATCGGCTTTTTTCGCCACAACACCATCACCACGGTATTTCTCAGCAATATCCAATAAATTATCCGTGGCATCGGGATGTTTATTCAGCACCACATCTTCAACGGCATCTTTAAGCTCAGCAGGAATATCTGCATACACTTCCAACATACCCGCATTCACAATGCCCATATCCATACCCTGCTTGATGGCATAATACAAAAACACCGAGTGAATGGCTTCGCGCACAGGGTTATTGCCCCTGAATGAGAAGGATACGTTGGACACACCACCAGAAATCATGGCATGTGGCAGATTCTTTTTAATCCAACCCGTGGCTTGGATGAAATCTACGGCATAGTTGTTGTGCTCTTCAATGCCTGTGGCAATGGCGAAGATATTGGGATCAAAAATGATGTCTTCGGGTGGAAAATTACATTTTTCAGTCAGCACTTTATACGAGCGGGCACAAATTTCGGTTTTACGTTTATAAGTATCGGCTTGCCCATCTTCATCAAACGCCATGATGATGGCTGCTGCACCGTATTTACGAATAAGTTTGGCTTGGCGGATAAAGTTTTCTTCGCCCTCTTTGAGCGAGATGGAGTTGACCACGCCTTTGCCCTGCACGCATTGCAAACCTTCTTCGATGATTTCCCATTTGGAGCTATCAATCATCACGGGAACCTTGGAAATATCAGGTTCAGATGCAATCAGATTGAGGAAGGTACGCATGGCAACTTTACCATCCAACATGGCTTCATCCATGTTCACATCAATGATTTGCGCCCCATTTTCCACTTGTTCGCGGCAAACGTCCAAAGCGGCATCATAATCGCCTTCCATGACCAAGCGTTTAAACTTGGCAGAGCCTGTGACGTTGGCACGCTCGCCCACATTCACAAACAATGAAGACTCATCAATATGCAAAGGCTCTAAACCTGAAAGGCGACATTGCACGGGCACATCAGGGATGACACGCGGCGCAACACCTTCTACCGCCTCTGCCATAGCGCGGATGTGGTCAGGCGAAGTGCCGCAACAACCACCAATAATATTTAAAAAACCAGATCTTGCCCACTCGCCAATCTCGGCTGCCATTTCTTCAGGTGTCTCATCATAACCACCCATAGCATTGGGCAAACCTGCATTGGGATGGGCATTGATATAACATGAAGAAGTATTGGATAACTCCTCAATATATTGGCGCAATTCACCTGCACCCAGCGCACAGTTCAAGCCAATAGAAATCGGCTCTGCATGTGCCATAGAATTATAAAAAGCAGTCGCAGTCTGCCCTGAAAGCGTGCGCCCTGAAGCATCTGTAATCGTACCAGAAATCATGATTGGCAATGCAATACCTAGCTCTTCAAAGGCTTCTTTAACGGCATAAATCGCAGCTTTGGCATTAAGCACATCAAATACAGTTTCAATCAGGATAATATCCGAGCCCCCATCCACCAAACCTTTGGTGGCAACCTTATAAGTCTCCACAAGCTCCATAAATGTCACATTGCGAAAGCCTGGGTCATTCACATCAGGGGAAATCGAAGCTGTGCGCGATGTAGGACCAACCACACCTGCCACAAAGCGTGGTTTTTCAGGTGTACTGGCAGCATCACATGCTTCACGCGCCAACTTCGCACCCGCCACATTCATCTCATATACCAGTTCTTCCATACCATAATCCGCCATGGATGGTTTGTTGGAATTGAAGGTATTGGTCTCTAAAATATCTGCGCCAGCATCCAAGTATGCGGTGTGAATGTCTCTAATAATTTGCGGCTGGGTAAGGCTCAATAAATCATTATTGCCCTTAACTTCCTGCCCCCAATCGGCGAATCGCTCACCACGATAGTCAGCTTCTTCAAGTTTATAGGCTTGAATCATGGTTCCCATCGCACCATCAAGCAGTAAAATACGTTGCTTAAGCGCATGATTTAATGCTTGAATATTAGGTTGTACGTTAGAATCAGTCATAAAAAGGCCTTTCATGTCACAGTATATTTTCAGGAAAACTAACGTTTATGGGAACATTTTTCCATATACTTATAAAAGAGCTTCATCAGNTAAAAAGTTTATTTTCTAAGCATCGCCAATAGCTCAGATTCTTCTTTTGCAGCTTTCGGAGTCCAATGCTTACTAGCGAATTTCGGTAATAACGATTTTTTAAGTAACACAGCATGACCTTCACCAAGTAGTACTATCTGTTTGGGTAAATCGTCACCCTGTTTGATAAGCTCAGCAAGCTGTTCTGGCTCCGTTATAATCATATTCGCATCTTTGGCATCAACAGCGACACTCAAAAAAGAATCACGGGTTGCAACAGCCATGACAGGNGNNTCTTCCAAATCACTGACCTCACAAGCTCCCCAAAACCAAAGCCCATGCACATCTATCTCACCATGTTGACGACGATGCGGGGCTGGTGATTGCTTGAACATCATTTGCACTTCGGACATCAAACGCATGACATAACCACCGTCCGCACCTTTTGGATGTCGATTGGGTAAAATTTTTCCCGCTATATCGGCAAATACAGAGGGCGTTGCATGCAAAGGTTTATCACAAGCCAATACCAGAGCAGAATCAATATGATGAAGCTGCATGCCATCTTCTTGCAACAAAGGATTTAATAGCTCACAAGCCCAAGCTGCATCCTTCTCATACCAAGACAACATAGCTTCTGGCATAATTCGCACTGAATCCCTCATGAGTTGGGCATGGTATGGCGATGCAAGCCAATATTGTTTGGCTGTATTTTCAGGCAACTTTGAAGCCAATAATAAAGCTGGCTCAACAGCCAATATTGCCGCATACAATGCCAAAGGATTATNAGAAGAGCTGCGGAACCATTGCTGCTTACGCTTTGCCAATAGAGCCTGCCATAAAAACAAATCAGGATGGAGTGTTAATCCATCCTGATTTGAGATAAGTCCATGTGTAACAAGCAACAAAGGCTTCACTTAAAGCTTACGACTCCAAAACACGGCGCACAGCATCTTGTGTGGCATCAATGGTAATCGGTGTCGCAATGCCACCCATCGCAGTATCAGGGTCTTTCAAACCATTGCCTGTCAGTGTACAAACAATCTTATCACCAGCATTGAAATAACCCGCTTTATTAAGCTTAATAATACCAGCCACAGATGCCGCAGATGCTGGTTCACAAAAGACACCTTCCATTGATGCCAACATATCATAAGCCTGCAAAATTTCGTTGTCGGTTACGGCATCAATCACACCGCCCGACTCATCACGTGCTGCTTCTGCCTGCTTCCAAGATGCAGGTTTGCCAATACGAATAGCCGTCGCAACCGTTTCAGGATTTTCAACAGGTGCGCCATTTACAATCGGTGCTGCACCAGCGGCTTGAAAGCCCAGCATCTTCGGTAGGTTTTTAGAAATCCGTTTTTCATGGTATTCCTTATAACCCATCCAATAAGCAGTGATATTACCTGCATTACCCACTGGCAAAGCATGATAATCAGGTGCAAAACCCAATTCATCGACAATTTCAAAAGCACCAGTCTTCTGACCTTGAATACGAAATGGATTCACTGAATTCACCAAAGAAATCGAACCATCAGCAGAAATATCACGTACAATTTGCAATGCATCATCAAAATTCCCGCGAATTTGAATCACTTTTGCACCATAACGCATGCCTTGGCTCATCTTACCCAAGGCAATCTTGCCATCAGGAATCAATACATAGGCTTCCATACCACAGTTCGCCGCATAAGCCGCCGCAGAGGCAGATGTATTGCCTGTAGATGCACAAATAATCTTGCGTGAACCTGCATTATACGCCTGTGTCACAGCCATGGTCATACCACGGTCTTTAAAGGAGCCTGTAGGATTTAANCCTTCAAACTTTAAGAAAATATTCAAGTCAGGATTGATCGCATTGCGCAAGTTATGCGACTCATGCAACGGCGTATTACCTTCATACAGGGTAATGACCGCATCATCCTTGGCTATAGGTAAAAACGCACGGTAACGGTTAATAATTCCTTCATAACGAGGCATATTAAACTCCAAATGATTCTTTACGTAGAATCAATACATCTTCCTGAACACTCGGCAATGCTATAATACGGCTCATCGCTGCCTGCAAATTCCCTTCAGTTGTACCATGTGTCAACATAATCACAGCAACCGCTTGCGTTGCATGACGCTCTTTCTGCGATACAGCTTCCAAACTAATGCGGTGGTCTGCCAAAATTGAACTAATCGCAGCAATCACACCCGATTCATCTTGCACCATAAAACGCAAATAATATTCACTTTGAACATCTGCCATTGGCAAGGTTGCAACATCTTGGCGCTCTGATGCGACAAAACCCATTGGCGGTGCTAAATATTTCACACCACCTGCAGCCACGCGTGCAATATCCATAACATCCGCAATCACAGCAGAAGCGGTTGGACGTTCACCAGCCCCACGACCAGTNTAAACAGTATGTTCCACAAAATCACCTGATACCATCACAGCATTATATGAGTCAGATACTTGCGCAATTTGAGCCGATAATGGCACCAAGGTCGGATGCACACGCATTTCGATTTTATTCACACCATCCACACAATGCGGCTTGGCAATACCCAGTAGTTTAATGCGATAACCAAGCTCTGCTACCGCTTCAATATCGGCTGCGGTAATCTTGCTAATACCTTCGGTAAACACTTCATCGAACTTGATGGTCGAACCAAACGACATCGATGCTAAAATAGATAGTTTATGTGCTGTATCAATGCCTTCCACATCAAAGGTTGGGTCTGCTTCTGCATAACCAAGCTCTTGGGCTTCTTTCAAGACATCCGCATAATCTGCGCCTTCATTTTCCATTTTGGTGAGAATGAAGTTGCATGTACCATTTAAGATACCATACAACGATTGCACAGCATTTGCCGCCAACCCTTCACGCAAGGCTTTCAAACAAGGAATACCACCACCCACTGCCGCTTCAAAACCAATCGCCACACCATGTTTTTCAGCCAGTGGAAATAACTCTTCGCCATGTTTGGCAATCAAAGCTTTATTGGCTGTCACTACATGTTTGCCATGCTCAATCGCTGTTACCACAAACGTGCGTGCAGGCTCATAACCACCAATCAATTCAATGACCAAATCAATATCATCGGCTGTCACAATATCATTGGCATCATCGGTCAAACGAACACCCGACAAGTCCAATCCAAAATCGCGATCCAGACTACGATCCGCAGCGGCAACCAAACGCAAGGTTTTGCCCAAGCGGCGTGCGATCAATGCCTGTTGCTCAATTAAGATACGCGCAGCACCCAAGCCAATGGTTCCCAACCCTAAAATACCTACTCGAATTTCATTCATTTCAACTCCATATCCACCCATGGATGGGTGGCTTTAGTGAACAATATGAAAACCACGCTTTTCATATTGTGTCAAAAGCTAAGGGCAGGATGCCCGAAGCTGCATCAATCAATTCCCTGCACCTGCATGTAAAAATTGTCGCATACCACGCAATGCCTGACGGGTACGATGTTCATTTTCAATCAAAGCAATACGCACAAAATCATCACCATAATCACCAAAACCAATACCTGGCGATACAGATACACCCGCTTCAATAAGCATTTTCTTCGAAAACTCCAACGAACCCATCGACTTAAATTCATCGGGTATTTCTGCCCAAACAAACATCGATGCCTTGGGTTTATCCGCCATCCAACCCATATTATGCATACCTTCAATCAATACATCACGGCGTGATTGATACATCAAACGAATCTCTTCAACGCAATCTTGCGGACCATTCAATGCCGCACAGGAGGCAATTTGAAGTGGTTGAAATGTGCCATAATCCAAATAGGATTTAATCTTCGCCAGTGCTGCAACAATTTCTTTATTGCCAACCATAAAGCCCATACGCCAACCTGGCATATTATAACTTTTTGAAAGTGAATAAAATTCAACAGCCACATCCTTGGCATCGGGAACCTGCATGATGGATGGGCAAACATAATCATCAAAAGTAATCTCTGCATAAGCAATATCAGATACCACAATNAGATTGTTTTCNCGCGCAAANGCCACCAATTTNACATAAAAATCCAAATCNACCACTTGCGCAGTNGGNTTTGAAGGNAANTTNACAATAATCAGCTTCGGACGAGGCCATGAATCTTTNACNGCTTTNTCAATATCNGCAAAATAATCACGATCTGCTCCCATNGGNACATGGCGAATATCNGCNCCNGCAATAATAAAACCATANGGATGNATCGGATAAGCTGGGTTTGGTGTTAAAATNAANTCNCCNGGTGAGGTAATNGCCACNGCCAANTGNGCCAANCCTTCTTTGGAACCTATNGTNGCAATNGCTTCGGTTTCAGGATCNANATCNACATCAAACTNGCGTTTNTACCANTTACAAATNGCCTTNCGAAGNCCAGGNATACCTCTAGAAACAGANTANCGATGGTTACGNCCATCTTGTGCNGCTTCACAAAGNTTATCAACGATATGCTGAGGTGTNGGCTGATCAGGATTGCCCATACCAAAATCAATAATATCCTTATCGGCATGGCGAAGTTCCATTTTNAGCTTGTTCACTTCNGCAAACACATAAGGGGGAAGTCGTTTAATTTTCTCAAATTCAAACATGGGTAATAATCAGAACTCCTAAATATCGCCCAAAACAGGCGCGCTAATTGTATGGCTGCAAGCTATCTGGGTCAAGAAAGCAGCAGTTACATAAAAAAAGCCTGCCCAACATCAGTTGGACAGGCTTTTCAACATTTAAGATTTAAATCTTAGTGTTTTTTTACATCTTTCCAGACTTCAACCTTCAAGCGCCACAAAACAAGCGTCAAGAGCAATAGAAAGCCCATCACCCAACAACCAAGCGCACGACGTTCATTTTGGTGTGGATCTGCAATGAATGCCAAGAAAGCAGATACATCTTGCGCATCTCTCTCTAGCTCTGCTGTATCTTCAGGTTCATGATCCAACCATGCCAATGGATCTGGCATCGCAATACGATTACCCACAAAATACTCATTATAGTTACCTTCAGGAACCTTACCATCAGGATCATGTACGAAACCAGTCATCAGTGAGTACACATAATTTGCACCACCACGACGTGCAGGCACAATCAATGACAAATCAGGTGGAACTTTACCATAAGATGCTTCTGCATCTTCAGGCGAAAGATCTGTACGCATACCGTCAGTAATCGCACTATCTCCACGAAGCTCATCAACCTCTTCACGGCTCAAACCGATTTCAGGGTAATCCATCAACCCCTTATAGGTTACATATGTTGCCGAGTGACAACCCATACAAACATCTGTAAAGACAGTTAGTCCACGACGTATTTGCGCCTGATCAGTCACATCAATCTCAGCATGTTTTAATGCTGGGCCATGCCCTTCACTGGCAATCGCACTTTGCGAAAACGATACAATTGCCAAAGTACCAACAGCGATTAATAATTGTTTCAACTTCATATTAAATCCCCTCCGGTACTGGTTTAGTCTTTTCAAATTTCGGCACGACCAACAATAATAGGAAGAATGCGAAGTAATACGTTGTCGCAATCTGACCAATCAATTTAAGTGTTGCTGTCGGCGCTGAATGTCCACAGTAACCCAATACAATCACAGTCACAAAGAACAAATAAACCATTTGCTTGAACACGGGACGGTAACGCGCTGAACGAACCTTCGAGCGATCCAAGAACGGCAATGCAAACAAGATTGCCAAGGAAGCACCCATCATAACTACACCAAGTAATTTTGATTCAAATGAACGCAAAATAGTATACCACGGTGTTAAATACCAAACTGGCGCGATATGCGCTGGTGTTGATAAGTTATTGGCAGGTACATAGTTATCCACTTCAATAAAGTAACCCCAAGCCTGCGGATTAAAGAATACAAAGTAGCAATAGAACAACAAGAATACAGCCACACCAAACGCATCTTTTACTGTGTAGTAAGGATGGAACATAATCTTCTCTTCATCTTTGGTAAGATCAATGCCATCAGGATTATTGGAGTGAACCACATGCAAGGCATGAATATGTCCACCAACAATAGCCACCAACAACAATGGGAAAAGATAATGCAATGAGAAGAAACGGTTCAATGTTGGATCACCAACAGCAAAACCACCACGCAATACTTCTTGCAAAAACTCACCAATAATTGGTAAAGCACCAAACAAATTGGTAATTACAGTCGCACCCCAGAAAGACATTTGGCCCCAAGGTAATAGATAACCGAAGAATGCAGCACCTTGCATAATCAACAAGATAACAACACCGATAATCCACAGTAATTCGCGCGGCTCTTTATAAGAACCATAATACAAACCACGACCAATATGCATATAAACCACAACAAAGAATGCCGAAGCACCCACTGCATGCATATAACGAATCAACCAACCAAAATTCACATCGCGCATAATGCGTTCAACGGAATCAAATGCGACAGTATAAGCACCATAGGTAAATGCAGCAGATGGTTTGTAATACATCGCCAAGAAAATGCCTGTTAGAATCTGTAAAACCAGAACCAACAAAGCTAGGGAACCAAAGTTCCACATATAATTTAGATTTTTCGGTGCAGGATATTCAGTCAACTGCGATTTAATAATATCCGCAGCACCCGTACGACGATCAATCCAGCCAAATATTTTTGTTTTCATAATTGTATTTAACATATCGTATATATCCCCTTACCCAATCACGACTTTGGTGTCAGTGAGATATTTATATGGCATCAAATACAAGTTAAACGGCGCGGGTGAACCATTAATCACACGCGCTGATAAGTCATACAAAGAACCATGACATGGACAATGCCAACCACCAGGCCAATCTTCTGGAACAGAATCACCCCATTCTGCACGACCCGCACTTGGTTTATAACCAGGAATGCAACCCAAATGTGTGCAGCTTGCTACAACAATCAAATATTCTTTTTTAATCGAACGGTATTTACGATTTTCATCGGTCAACCATTCAGCACTCACCGCATCAGTGGCCATTGAATCCTTGTCTTTCAACATATCATCATGCCCATCAAGTTGCTTTAATAATGCTGGTGTACGATTGGTAACAAACACTGGCTTCCCTTGCCATTGAATCACCACCAATTGCCCTTCAGCAACAGTTGACACATCGTATTCAGTTTTTGATGCCGCTAGTGTATCTGCAGCAGGTAACATACTACCAATAAATGGTATGTCTGTCGCAGCCGCCGCTACACCACCCAAACCACCGGCAGCAAGATACAAA
>JAESQB010000094.1 GCA_016765375.1 Flavobacteriaceae bacterium
AGATTTTCAAAACAAGTATTAATTGAGTTAAAAGATGATTAGAAAGAGACTATTTAAATTATTAAGGAAGAAAACACAAACAGGTGAATTGGTGAGCCCTGTTTTACCAAAAGGAATTAAAAACTATCTCATAGATATAGATGGAACCATATGTGATGATATCCCAAATGAAGAGCCAGAGCGTATGTTAACGGCTAATGTATATCCAGATGCGCTTATTACCTTAAACAACTGGTATGACCAAGGGCATATAATTTGTTTCTTTACCTCCCGTACAGAAACCCATAGGGAGTATACCGAGCGATGGTTAGAAAAGCACAATTTTAAGTACCATAGCCTTTTAATGGGTAAACCCAGAGGTGGTAATTACCATTGGATTGACAACCATCTGGTTAAGGCTACTAGGTATAAAGGACAGTTTACAGAACTCGTTGAAAAAAGGGTCAACATCGAAGTTTTTGATGATGGTCATCACGATTGAACTCATTTGAACTTTTTTCATTGAGGCGAAAAATTAGGCATTTGTTTCATATTGAAGGCTTTTTTGAGCTGCATAGCCTCGTTACGGAGCAATAAAAAGACAAAAAGAGGGGGCAAATTGACAATTTTGCAGCCAATTATAGAAAGTTTAAATGAGTTCTTAATTAAATAAATATGAGTGAGGTGTTACATGTGCCAACTATGGCCGAATATTCAGCAGCAGGAAAACAACCCGAAGTTTTATTTTGGGTGGGTTGTGCCGGTAGTTTCGACGACCGCGCCAAAAAAATAACCAAAGCCTTTGTGAAGCTATTACACAAAGCAAAGGTGGATTTTGCTGTTTTAGGAACCGAAGAAAGTTGTAGTGGCGATCCTGCTAAAAGAGCAGGAAATGAGTTTTTATTTCAGATGCAGGCCATGAGTAATATCGAACTCATGAATGCCTATGAAATAAAGAAAGTGGTTACGGCTTGTCCGCATTGTTTTAATACCTTAAAAAATGAATATCCTGGTCTTGGTGGCAATTATGAGGTCATGCATCACACCCAATTTCTTAAATCCTTGTTAAACGAGGGAAAATTAACAGTTGAAGGTGGACAATACAAAGGAAAACGTATTACCTTTCATGATCCATGTTATTTGGGAAGAGCCAATAAGGTGTATGAGGCCCCAAGAGCTTTGCTTCAGAAAATGGAAGTAGAGTTGGTAGAAATGAAACGTTGCAAGAGCAAAGGCCTTTGTTGTGGTGCCGGAGGAGCTCAAATGTTTAAGGAACCAGAGCCTGGTGATAAAGACATTAATATAGAGCGTACAGAAGAAGCTCTGGAGCTTAAACCCGATATAATTGCAGCCGCTTGTCCTTTTTGCAATACCATGATGACCGATGGCGTAAAAGGAAAGCATGAAGAAGACCATGTAAAAGTGCTTGATATAGCCGAGATGATTGCCAATGCTGATGATATATAAGAAATTATGACCGTAGATTTTAAAAACCTTCCCGACAATTCCAGAATATGGATATACCAATGCAATAGAAAATTGGCCGATCTGGAAGTGGAACAAATACAAACTAAAACACAAAGCTTTTTAGAGCAATGGACAGCGCATGGCAGCAATCTTGAAGCGGGTTTCGAAATACGATATAACCGATTTATTGTTATTGGTTTAAATCAAGCTAACGCTTCGGCTTCAGGCTGTTCTATTGATGCTTCGGTGCATTTTATTCAATCTTTAGAAAGTGAATTTAAGGTAGATCTCTTGGATAAAATGAATGTTACCTTCTATAACGGTATCTATATAAGCTATAAAACCTTAGCCGAATTTAAAAAAATGGTAAAGGCAAGATCGGTTTCTAAAAATACCGTGGTCTTTAATAATTTGGTGACTACCAAAGCCGAATACCTTCTGGACTGGGAAGTTCCTATGAGTGAAAGCTGGCATAATAGATTTTTATAGAATAATTTTTTGTTTATGTGTATTAGGAAAAGGACTTTTTTTTTGGTTTTGTTTTTTTTGAGTCATATACATTATGCCCAACAACCTAACCCCTTATTAGTTAAACACTGTATTGAAGAGCAAGGCAAATGGGTGGATAGTTTGTATACAGGAATGAGTCTTGAGGAGCGCGTTGGTCAATTGTTTATGATCGATATCTTTTCTTCTGCACCAAATGAGAAAATAACTAAAGTAAAACAACTCATTGAGAATTATCATATTGGAGGTGTGATCTTCTCTAAGGGAGGCCCTCAACGTCAAGCCAAGCTCAATAACGAATTTCAGGAACTCTCAAAAACCCCTTTATTAGTAGCTATGGATGCCGAATGGGGACTGGCTATGCGATTGGATTCTACCTATGCCTTTCCGTGGAATATGACTCTTGGAGCTATAAAAGATAATGCACTCATTGAAAAGGTAGGCAAGCGTATAGGCGAACATTGCAAACGCTTGGGAGTTCATATAAATTTTGCTCCCGTAATCGATATCAATACAAACCCCGATAATCCTATTATTGGTAACCGTTCTTTTGGTGAATCCCGAGATAATGTCACAGAAAAAGGCCTCGCCTTTATGAAAGGCTTGCAGGGTGCCGGTATTTTAACCAGTGGAAAACATTTTCCGGGTCATGGCGATACCAATACCGATTCGCATAAGGCCTTGCCTACAATTGATTTTTCGAAACAGCGTATCGACAGTATTGAGCTCTATCCTTATAAAAAATTGATATCCCAAGGGCTAACAGGAATTATGGTGGCACATCTTAATGTACCCAGTTTAGAGCCTCACCTCAATTCGCCCTCGTCTACATCAGAACGTATAGTAACCCAGCTTCTTAAAGAAAAACTAGGGTTTAACGGCTTAATTTATACCGATGCCCTCAATATGAAAGGAGCTTCAAACTATAAAGAACCAGGCGATTTGGACCTTGCGACATTTATGGCAGGCAATGATATGCTCCTTATTTCAGAAGACATCCCCAAGGCGCATAAAAAAATTTTAAAGGCTTATAAAAAATTGATATCCCAAGGGCTAACAGGAATTATGGTAGCCCATCTTAATGTGCCCAGTTTAGAGCCTCACCTCAATTCGCCCTCGTCTACATCAGAACGTATAGTAACCCAGCTTCTAAAAGAAAAACTCGGCTTTAACGGCTTAATTTATACCGATGCCCTCAATATGAAAGGAGCTTCTAATTTTAAGGAGCCCGGCGATTTGGATCTGGCGGCATTTATGGCAGGTAATGATATGCTCCTTATTTCAGAAGACATCCCCAAGGCGCATAAAAAATTTTTAAAGGCTTATAAAAAAGGAATTATTTCAGAAGCACGCTTAAAACATTCAGTAAAAAAAATACTCAACGCTAAATTTAAAGCAGGCTTGAATATATATAATCCCGTTAGAGAGGAGAACCTAGTAAAAGACCTTAATGACGTTTTAAACGATATGCTTTATGAAACCCTTATGGAAAATGCCATAACGGTGGTAAAAAATAAGAATCAGGTATTGCCTATAAAAACGCTTAAAGATCAAAAATTTGCCTATTTAAATTTTGGAGATGATAGTGGCGAGGCTTTTCTAAAACAACTAAAGAAATACGCATCTGTTGATTGGGTTAAAGAAGAAACCTTAGGAAAATTACTCAGAAAATTAAAGCCTTATGACAAGGTAATTATCGGCTTTCATAAATCGAATGCTAACCCTTGGAAAGGCTATAAGTTTTCTCAAAAAGAATTGGCTTGGCTCTACGAGATAGCACGTAACAATACGGTTATTTTAGATGTCTTTACCAGACCTTATGCCTTGCTCGATTTAAGGACGACGACCAATTTTGAAACCATAATTCTTTCCTATCAAAACAGTATTATAAGCCAGGAACTTTCGGCACAAATTATTTTTGGAGCGCGATCGGCTAAAGGAAGTTTACCGGTGAGTTTAGGTGACGATTTCCCAATACATACCAGTATAGAAACCCCTAATATAAGCCGCTTGAGCTACGGGGTTTCAGAAAGTGTAGGCGTAAATTCAGAAAAATTAAAAAAGGTAGACTCCTTAGTGAATGTAGGTTTAAAACAAGAAATGATACCTGGCTTACAATTGCTTATTGCTAGAAAAGGAAAGGTGTTTTATAATAAACAATTTGGTTTTCACACCCCTGACAAAGAAAATAAAGTAAAAGAGAATGATCTTTACGATGTAGCTTCCTTGACAAAAATTTTGGCAACCCTGCCATTGCTCATGGAGTTAAATGATAAAAATACCATAAGTCTCGATACTCAGGTTCATGAACTTTTGCCTGAATTTAAAGACTCTAATAAAAGCGAACTCACTCTTAAGNAAATGCTGTCACATTACGCTAAGTTAGAACCCTGGATTCCTTTTTATTTATCAACTATAGATTCCNTAACCAATACNCTTAGTGATTTGTATTACAGAACNTCTCCAGAAAAGCAGTACAGAATTGAGGTAGCCGAAAATTTATACATAAGAAACGATATAAAAGACACCATTTACGCAATGGTTAAAGAGAGTGAATTAAGGGAGGCCAAAGAGTACAAATACAGCGATTTATCCTTTTATTTATTTAAAAAATATTTAGAAGAATTTTATAATATGAAAATGGAAAATTTGGTACAGGAACATTTTTATAAATCCTTAGGTGCAAATTTCACCACGTATTTGCCTTTGCAAAAATTTAATAAGTCTGATATTATCCCTTCTGAATTGGACGTCTATTTNAGAAATCAGAAAATACATGGTTATGTGCATGATCAAGGNGCTGCCTTGCTGGGAGGCGTAAGTGGTCATGCAGGATTGTTTTCTACTGCTAATGATGTGGCTAAGATTATGCAAATGTATTTGTGGAAAGGGTTTTACGGCGGGAAACGCTATTTTAGTCCAGAGACTTTCGAAAGGTTTAACACATGTTATTATTGCGATGAAGATGTACGAAGAGGTTTAGGATTTGATAAGCCCCAGTTAGAAGAAGATGAAGAAGAAGGCCCTACTTGTGGTTGTGTTTCTATGGAAAGCTTTGGACATTCAGGATTTACAGGAACTTATACCTGGGCAGACCCAGATAAAGAAATAGTTTATGTGTTTATGTCAAACCGTACCTATCCTAATTCTGATAATGAAAAACTGATTTCTAGCAGTTTACGAACTAAAATTCAAGCCGCTATCTATAAGGCTATAGAAGAATAAGATGGTATTTATTTTAAAAGTATATAATGAATTAATAAATTTGATTTAGAAAAAACTCCTACTAAACAATTGAAAAAAGAGAATAAAAAATATATGAAAATTGGAATAGTCTGTTATCCTACTTTTGGCGGAAGTGGCGTTGTTGCCACAGAGCTAGGCAAAGCCCTCGCCAAACGCGGTCATGAGATACACTTTATCACCTATCAGCAACCGGTGCGTTTGGGATTACTTTCAGAAAATATTCACTTTCATGAGGTTCATGTGCCCGATTATCCCTTGTTTCATTACCAACCCTACGAGCTGGCATTGTCCAGTAAATTGGTAGACATGGTTAAATTGCACGGGATCGATTTGCTGCATGTTCACTATGCCATTCCTCATGCTTATGCGGCATATATGGCTAAGAAAATGCTGGCTGAGGTAGGCATTGAAATTCCAATTATAACCACCTTACATGGCACCGATATCACTCTGGTGGGTAATCATCCTTTTTATAGATCGGCAGTAACCTTTAGTATTAATAATAGTGATGTGGTTACCTCGGTTTCTCAAAGTTTAAAAGAGGATACCTTAGCCTTGTTCGACATAAAAATACCCATTCATGTGGTGCCTAATTTTATTGAAGTTAAAAAGGAAGATATTCGCTTTACGGATTGTCAACGCGACCAGATGGCAAAGCCAGATGAACGAATCGTAACTCATATCAGTAATTTTAGACCCGTAAAAAGGGTGCACGATGTGGTTAAGGTGTTTTATAAAGTTCAAAAAGAAATTGATGCAAAATTGGTTTTAGTTGGTGATGGCCCAGAGCGTGAGTCGGTTCAAGCTTTATGTAAAGAATTGGGAATAGAAGANCAGGTTATATTTTTAGGGAATAGNAGTGAGATTGATAAAATANTTTGTTTTAGCGATCTTTTTATTCTACCCTCAGAAAAAGAGAGTTTTGGTTTAACNGCTCTTGAAGCNATGGCCTTTGGAGTACCTGTAATATCAAGTAATACAGGAGGNTTGCCTGAGGTGAATATAGAAGGCAAAAGCGGATATTTAAGCCCAGTTGGCGATATAGAGGGGATGGCTTTAAATGCTTTAAAGATCTTATCTAGTGANTCGGAATTNGATAGATTTAAAGTGACCGCTAAAGAGGTAGCAAGACATTTTGACATTGATGCCGTGGTCTCTAAATATGAAGATNTGTATTATAGTGCTTTAAAATTAGAAGCTAGCAGATAGGCTTTTATTCCTAAATGAAAATTCTTTAATTTTTAGAAACCTTTACTGCGGTTCCAGTAATTAGAAATAATAATGGAGCCCAATTCGAGTGAGTTTTTCGATTTAATATTAACATGGATACCTATTATAGCGTTAGCATTTAAGTTTTTTGCTTTTAATTCTAGTTTTTGAAATGTTTCTTCCTTCATTTCATTGATTTGTTTATTCATGGCCTCGTANATCTCTTTTGATTTAAACGAAAACTTGCTTTTTAGCCTAGCTACTTTTACTTCTGTGACGATTCCTAAATAATCTTGAATTTGATATTCTTCTATAGAATGGGTAGTGCTTAAGATCATTTTTTTATTTTAAGTATTGAACAATAATACAGGTTTANCAAATGNAAATAAAGATTATAAGTNTGGAGTGAAAAAAAAGGAAAATTGTATTTTTAGGCAGTGAAAGACATNAGCTCAGAACATTTAAAACNATTAAAANCNCAANTCAAGGGNGAGTTGTTATATGACNAACTCTCTAAAGCNCTTTATGCTACCGATGCTTCGGTTTATAGAATTTTGCCTTTGGCCGTTGCTTTTCCCAAGAATGTAGATGATATTAAAGCGCTTATTGCCTTTTGTACCTTGCATCAAATTGGATTAATTCCGAGAACCGCAGGTACTTCTCTGGCAGGACAGGTGGTTGGGTCAGGCATAGTGGTTGATGTCTCTAACCACTTTACCAATATTATTGGTCTTGATCTTATAAATAAAACAGTAACGGTTCAGCCCGGGGTGATTCGCGATCAATTAAATGATTTTCTTAAACCTCATGGCCTTTTTTTTGGCCCAAACACATCCACTTCAAACCGCTGTATGATAGGGGGTATGGTGGGTAATAATTCTAGCGGGACTACATCTATACAGTATGGGGTGACCCGCGATAAGGTTTTGGCTTTAGAAACGGTTTTGTCTGACGGTTCATTAGTTAAATTTTCTGAACTCAGTAGCGATGAATTCGAAGTGAAAATCGCGCGTAATAATCTTGAAGGTAATATTTATAAGGAAGTTTTAAATATTCTGAGTAATTCAAAAAATATTGAGGAAATACAAAAACATTTTCCAAAACCTAGTATACACAGAAGAAATACGGGTTATGCTTTAGATGCCTTAATTGATAACGTTGTTTTTTCCACATCTCAAAAACCATTTAATCTTTGTAAACTGCTTGCAGGAAGTGAAGGTACTCTGGCTTTTACCACGAAAATCACTTTAAAGCTAGATGTATTACCGCCTTCGTATAGTAGGATGGTAGCGGCACATTTTAATTCCATTTCAGAAGCTTTAAAATCTGTGGTTCCAGCCATGAAACATCAGCTTTATACCTGTGAGATGATGGATAAGGTTATTTTAGATTGCACCAAAAACAATATCGAACAACGCAATAACCGTTTCTTTATAGAGGGTGACCCTAAAGCCATTTTACTCTTCGAAATAAGAGCCGATAATGGCGCTGCTGTGGAACAGCTGACCACTGAATTTTGCCAAATGCTTGCGGCTACTCAATTGCCCTATGCCATGCCTATTCTGAAAGATGAGGATATTGATAAGGCCTTGGAACTGCGCAAAGCTGGTTTGGGATTATTGGGCAGTATGGTGGGTGATAAAAAGGCCGTGGCTTGTATTGAAGATACCGCCGTGGCTCTGGAAGACCTCTCTCCATATATTGATGAATTTACTGATTTGATGACCACCTTTAAGCAGGAAGCCGTTTATTATGCACATGCGGGTGCTGGGGAAATACATTTAAGACCTATTTTAAATTTAAAAAAGGAAGAGGGAGTTCAACAATTTAGAGAAATTACCACCCAGGTGGCCAAATTGGTAAAAAAATATAAAGGCTCTATGAGTGGGGAACACGGTGATGGTATAGTGCGTTCTGAGTTTATCGAAACGATGATAGGAGCCAAAAATTATAAGCTCTTAAGGGCTGTAAAAACCTGTTTTGATCCTAAGGAAATTTTTAATCCGGGTAAGATTATCAAACCGCTGCCGATGGATAAAAATTTGAGGTATGAAACCGAGAGGCTAGAACCTAAGGTAGATACGTTGATGGATTTTTCTGATTCTCAAGGCATACTTAGAGCCGCCGAACAATGTAATGGCAGTGGCGATTGCCGAAAGGTTGAGGCTTCTGGTGGTACCATGTGTCCCAGTTATAGAGTGACAAAAAATGAAAAAGATAATACTCGGGGTCGCGCTAATGTTCTTAGAGAGTTTTTAACCCAAGCTCAGGATTCAAACCCCTTTGATCATCCCGAGCTTAAAGAGGTACTAGACCTTTGTATTAGCTGTAAGGGTTGTAAAAGAGAGTGTCCTTCAAATGTTGATATGGCCGCTCTTAAAGCCGAAGTGGACTACCAATACCAAAAGAAAAATGGTTTTAGCTTGCGCAGCAAATTCTTTGCTTACAGTACAAGCATTAATAAAATGGGTAGCAGAATGCCGAGCGTTTCTAATTTTTTATTGAGAAATTCGTTGACTTCAAAAATAATTAAAAACACCCTAGGTATTGCACCTAAAAGGCCTTTGCCTACTTTTTCTAAGCGGCTTAAGTTTAAATTTAAAACCCTGAGAAACCCCATACAAAAAGTGTTTTTGTTTGCAGATGAGTTTGTGCGATATCTGGATTCAAACATTGTGCAAGACGCCATATCTTTACTAAACAGGCTTAATTATGAAGTGATTTTAATAGATGATTTACAATCGGGCAGGAGTTTTATCTCTAAAGGATTTTTAGAGCAAGCCCAGGGTTTGGTGAATCAAAATATAGAATATTTATCAGAACGTATCTCCGAGACAACACCATTATTAGGTATTGAACCCTCAGCAGTGTTGAGTTTTAGAGACGAATATTTAAGATTGGCCAAAGATAAAGAAAAAGCTGTAAAATTGTCTGAAAATATATTTTTGATTGAAGAATTTTTGGCTACTCAAATCGATCTAGGTCATATTAAACCCTCTCAATTTACTTCTGAATTTAAAAATATTAAAATCCATAATCACTGCCACCAAAAGGCTTTGAGCCAACAAAAAATAACTTTCGATATTTTAAACCTTCCTATAAACTACAAACCAACCCTTATTGCTTCGGGTTGTTGTGGTATGGCCGGCAGCTTTGGCTATGAAAAAGAACATTATGATTTGAGTATGAAAATGGCTGAGCTAAGCCTCTTTCCTTCAATAAAAGAGGCAGATAAAAACACCTTGATTGCCGCTAATGGTTTGAGTTGTAGGCATCAAATTAATGATGGTACTGGAATTATCGCACAACATCCTATTTCTATTTTATATGATGCTTTAAATAATTAGTATTCTAGTATTCGTTTGTATTGAATATTAATTTTTTTGGTATTCGAAATAGTCAAGACCTGACAGGTTTTAAAAACCTGTCAGGTCTATTTTATTTTT
>JAESQB010000095.1 GCA_016765375.1 Flavobacteriaceae bacterium
ATTGAGTATTTCGACAGGCGTTCGACTGAGCTCAGCCGAAGGCTCAATACAGGCTAGCCAATTAAGTTGAATGGCTTTTGATAAAACTTTGGAGGAGTCAATTTGGCTCCTCCAATTTAACTGTTAATTTATGGAAAATAAAAAATATAAAAGTTTAGTTCCCAAAGAAGTGATTATGAGTAAAATACTTGTTTTCAGAAATCAAAAAGTAATCATAGACAGAGATTTAGCAGAACTTTATGAAGTAAAAACCAAACGATTAAATGAGCAAGTAAGAAGAAATATAAAGCGTTTTCCTCCTAATTTTATGTTCCAATTAACCAAAGAAGAAAAAGAAGAAGTGGTCGCAAATTGCGACCACCTCCAAAGCTTAAAATTTTCTCCATTTTTACCTTATGTGTTTACTGAACATGGAACAATGATGTTAACAAATGTTTTAAATAGTGATAAAGCAATAGGAGTTAGTATAAAAATTGTAGATGTTTTTGTGAAGATGCGCGAAATGCTTACCGATAATTTAAGTATAAAACTTGAAATAGAGGAAATTAAAAAGAAATTATCGAACCATAGTAAAAACATCGAATTGGTTTTTAATTATCTTGATGAACTTATTGAGAAGAAAGAAAAACCAAGAGCTAAAATAGGCTATAAAAAAGACAAAAAGTAAAACTTGAAACGAAGCAATCTTGTTCCTTTATTGAGTAAGGGTAATTATAATAAACGTATTTTTGCAATCTAATATGAAATGGGAATGTTTGAAAATTCAAATAGTGAAAAGACCAGTATTTCAGAACTTGGAGAGTTTGGGCTCATTGAGCATTTAACAAAACAGTTTGAAATAAAACGAAGTTCTTCGGTTAAAGGCATCGGCGACGATGCTGCCGTATTACACTTTGAGGATCATGAGGTTGTGGTTTCAACCGATATGTTGGTTGAAGGGGTGCATTTTGATTTGAGTTATATGCCATTAAAGCACTTGGGGTATAAGGCGGTTATGGCTAATCTCTCAGATATTTATGCTATGAATGCTGAGGCCACACAAATCACGGTATCTATTGCTGTTTCAAACCGATTTCCTTTAGAAGCTTTAGAAGAATTATATGCCGGGATACAAACGGCTTCAAAATTATATAATGTTGATGTGGTAGGTGGCGACACCTCTTCTTCAACCAAAGGGTTAATTATAAGTATTACCGCCATAGGCAAGGTTAAAAAAGAAAAGGTGGTGTATCGAAGTGGTGCCCAAGAAAGTGATCTGTTGGTGGTTACCGGCGATTTGGGTGGGGCTTATTTAGGATTGCAAATTTTAATGCGGGAAAAAGAGGTGTTTAAAGTTAATCCTCAATCCCAACCCGATCTAGACCCATACCATTATTTAATAGAGCGTCAATTAAAACCCGAGGCCAGAAAAGATATTCCAAAGCTCTTTGATGAATTGGGAATTAAACCAACCTCAATGATTGACATAAGCGATGGCTTGTCTTCAGAAATATTACACCTCTGTAAACAATCTGATGTAGGCTGTAAGCTGTATGAAGATAAAATTCCTTTAGACCCTCAAGTAATTTCTACCTGTGAAGAATTTAAGTTAGACAGTACCACAATAGCACTTAGTGGAGGCGAAGATTATGAATTGTTGTTTACCATATCACAGAAAGATTATCCTAAAATTAAAGCAAACCCTCACTTCTCGGTTATAGGCCATANAACCGCCACAGTAGNAGGGACGCATTTAATCACTAGAGCCAATACCCAAATAGCANTAAAAGCAAGAGGGTGGAATGCTCTAAAAAAAGATTAACTTAATTGTTTTTCTNGATAATAAGNGGCAAACATCTCGTTATAACNTTTTAAACGATCGGTTAATTTAACAGGATGACCGTAACCGTCTTCTGTAAATTGAGTTTTACAGCGTGTGCATTCGAACTCTTTTATTTGAGTGACGTACTTTTTACTTACNACTATTTTGTGACCAAATAGTCTACATAGAAGTGAATTATTCATTTTTTCATAGGTTTTCGGANATCTAAAGTACAAATTAAATCGACAAACAACAAATATACTCGATAAAAAACATAGATATTTTTTAAATTTTTATCCNCTTTTTCTGGTTTTNCCTCTTTATTTAACTTTTATAATGTGTATTTTGTAAAATAACACNGAAAAGTTTAGTTAAGTAGTAAAAATTNAAAATGTNAAAATAAGTGTATTTTTTTTACCTCTATAATGTGTATTTTATAGGAAAAGCTTCAAATTTAATTAATTTTTTAAGTTTAAGTCCTATAAAAAAGGGGGGGCTGTTTAAAATAATAAAAAATTTTATCGCCTGGTTTTCACTTTTTTATTAAAAGGAATACCCAATTGTACCATAATATCTTCATCGGGAAAGTTCTCAAGGGCATCGATACCATAATCTATATTTTTTGGATTACCATATACAAAGGTTCCAAATAATCTATCCCAAATTGAAAACATATTGCCGTAATTTTTGTCGGTCCACGGCATTTTATCATGATGATGAAATTTGTGCATTTTTGGAGAGACGAAAATCAAACTGATTGTTTTGTCCAAGCGGTCTGGTAAATTTATATTGGCATGGGTGAAATAGGTAAAAAATATAGTCACTATTCTATAAAAGAGATAAAAAGCTAAGGGCATTCCGAAGATTAAAATTGCAATAAGGGCGAAAGATTCTCTTATAATAAAATCTATAGGATGGTGTCGGGTACCTGTAGTCACATCAACATGCCTGTCGCTGTGATGAATNANATGNAAGCGCCANAACCATTTTACCTTGTGTAANAGNAANTGCACAAAATACTGAGCCAATAAATCTANNAGTAAAACAGANANNAGTAATTCTNCCCAAATGGGNAGTTCAATTAANAACAAGAGNCCAAANTCATTTATTTNNATCCANTCAAATACNCCAGCNTTTAAAANACCAAANCCTANATTTATNAGCATNACAAANNCNAGAAAAATAATATTTACCTTNCCGTGNCGCCATTTGTTATATNNTAAATTAAACATNGCGTAATAGCCTTCTAAAATCCAAAACAAAGCCATAATANCNGTNATCCAAACGGCTTTAANCCATANGGGCATGTTTTCAAAAAATTGAAGAAACTCATTCATTAATGTCTATTTTAATATGTTTNAATATTTTTTTTGGTTTTGTAATAGTGTTAAGGCTTCTAATATTTCGAGATTGTTTTTTATTTGATACTCGTAGAGGCCTTCTTTATAAGCCAAGCGNTTAACGATTTCGTCCGAAAGTAGTGATTTTATTTGTTCTTTCTTTTTTATTAAAGTTTCTTCTTTTGCTTTAACAATATCGGCCATTAATGCGGTATAACTATTTTTAATTTTAGTGTCCAGACGGTCATCTTTGGCTTTGCGAAATGCTTTTTCGAATATTTTTTCCGATTGGGTTTCGTAATCGAAGTTTTGANTTTTTAAATAGNGCATAAAANNATTAAAATCGGAATTTGAAAAAATAAAATCCTCCGGTTTTAGGTTTGGATTTTTATAATAATAATGGGTGGCAAAATTAAAAATAGCATGATCTCTTAATAAGGCTGTTGTAACGGGGCTAAAGGCTGCGGTTTCNAATTCGATATCGGGNAAAATACCACCGCCATCATAAACCGTCCTGCCGTTTTTGGTTTTAAAGGCGTTGTAGTCTTTGGGNTCTAGACGCAAGGGGTCGCCGTTTTCGTCTCTATTCCAATAGTCTAAGGCTTGTATGCANCTNCCNCTTGGGGTATAATATCTGGAAATGGTGACCTTAAACTGAGTGCCATAGGTTAATTCTTTTGGGCGTTGCACCAAGCCTTTTCCAAAACTTCGAGCGCCTATAATAACGGCGCGATCTAAATCTTGAAGAGATCCCGATACGATTTCGCTGGCCGAGGCACTTCTGCCGTTTATCAATACTACCAAAGGAATTTCGGTATCCGTAGGCTCTTGTCGGGTTCGGTATATTTTATTGTACTTTTTTATTGCCGACTTGGTGAAGGTGATTATCTGGCCTTTAGGCACAAAGAGGTTGACGATATTTATGGCTTCGTTTAATAAACCTCCAGGGTTTCCTCTAAGGTCTAGAATGATGTTTTTAGCACCTTGTTCTTTAAGGGCGATGAGGGCGGCTTTGGTTTCTAGGGTGGTTCTTCGATTAAATTTACTCAATACAATATAGCCGGTTTGGTCATTAACCAGCGTATAAAACGGAACGGCATGTACTTCCTTAGCTTCTCGNACNAGNGAGGTNTTGTNNATTTTTCCTTGACGGTTATAGGATATTGAAACCGNAGAGCCGGGAGCTCCATTTAATAGTTCGATACTGTTATCATCAAAATCTGAAAGAGAAATGTTGCCTATTTTTATAATTTCATCGCCTGCTTTTAGGCCTGCCTTGTCTGCAGGATAGTCTTTCCAAGGTTCTATAATAATAATTTTATGATCTATAATTTGAGTTCTTGCTCCTATTCCGGCATGTTCTCCAGCGCGATTAATTCTTACGGCTTCTACGTCTTGTTCATTATAATATTGGGTATAAGGATCTAAATTGTCCAGAATGCCATTAATGGCTTTTTCCATGAGCTCTGCAGGCGTGGTCTCATCTACATAATTCATGTTCAAATCTTTAAACAACGTCGTGAAAATTTCTATTTGTTTGGCAATNTCAAAAAAATCTTGTTTAAACCCTACGGTTGTAAAGAAGATCAATGCTGCCAGTACAGGAATAAGAATCTTTTTTTTCATGTTTTTCATTTTTGTTGAAACGTTGTACTTCGACAGGCGTTCGACTGAGCTCAGCCGAAGGCTCAGCACAACTTGTCCCGCCCAATGCGGGAGGCTGTAACGTCTGTACTTTGTTTTTCACAATCAAAGAAATTTCCTTTTTCCTAGGAAGTACAAGTTTCTGAGTTATAATTGCCCTATAAATTTGTTGAGCAATTGTTTCATTTTATCGTTTAGATCCTCAAACTGTGGTTTTTCTTTACTAAGATATAAAAACATAAAGGCATGGGGGCTGTTAATCTTAGTTAAAACTATGTTTTTGTTTGATCTATAAGCTTCTCTTAGCAACCGTTTGCACTTGTTTCTATGTATTGCAAGGGGAACAATACGTTTTGGAACCGAGAACCCCACTTTTATTAAGCACTCTTTTTCAGAGTCCTCCAAGGGCGCATAAATAAGTTTTATAGGAAATTTAGACAGGGCTTTTCCCTGAGAAAAAAGCTGTTCGATTTGCTTTTTACTTTTTAGTTTTTCTTTGTTGGAAAGGCTAAAATCCATCAGCATAAAATTGCAAATAATTATAATTTGTTTATTTAAACCCGACAGATTTCAGAAACCTGTCGGGTTTTGCTTTTGCTTTATTCTTTTGAATAGCTATTATTTTCGGGATTGATGTCTGCCATTAACCTAGATGGGTCTATGGTCATTTCTTTTACGTTTTTTTGACCTGGAATTTCAAAATTATAACTTGGGTAAGCCCAAGCCCAGTCTTTTAAAACGGTTCTTTTAATGCCTGAAGATGAATTGGGTTTTTCACCTCGCATCATCTGTAAAGGGATGTAAAAAAGCTCTTGTGAACCATCCTCATAGGTTACCTGTAAATCTATAGGCATTGGCATTAGACCTATGCGCTCAAGACTAATGGTGGTTTTGTTAGAAATAGAATCCTTAGTTACCTCCTTAATACTATAATCTATGGTATTGGTGGTCTGGGTCCAATCGGTTAAATACCAGTCCAATTGTAAACCCGATACTTTTTCGGCGGTTCGTTTAATATCGTTAGGCGTGGGGTGTTTAAATGAGAAGTCTTTAAAATAACGTTTTAAAGTTTTGTTTAGATTTTCTTTTCCGATAACATATTCTAATTGCGACAAAAACACGGCGCCTTTACTGTAAGCCGAAATACCATAAGCTCTATTTGAAGCATAGCGGTCGGCATGAGTACTTTGCGGTTGCTCGGCACCACTCTTTGCTAAAAAATAATAACCATTATATGAGCCTGTATAGGGGTTGGCTTTGTTTTGTGCCATAACTTCATTCATGGCTCTGGCAGAGATATAAGAAGTAAAGCCTTCGTCCATCCATTCGTGTTTAGATTCGTTGGTGGCCAATAAGAACTGAAACCAGGTATGTGCCATCTCGTGAGAGGTTACGCCTATTAAACTATTGAGATTGCGCCCTCCTGTGATCAAGGTACACATGGCGTATTCCATGCCTCCGTCGCCGCCTTGAATTACCGAATATTGTTTGTATGGATAGGGACCAACATTTGTGTTGAAGTAATCTAAAAGTTTAGCAGTAATAGGTTGTAATGTTTTCCAGTTTTCTATGATCTCAGGATCGTTTTTATAGAAAAAATGAAGCGTGACATCGTTAGCCCCTTTTATGCTATCGTGAATATAATCTGAGTCTGCTGCCCAAGTGAAATCGTGGACGTTGGGCGCAATAAAATGCCAGGTGTATTTATTGCGCTTTGCTCTTTTGGCCTTAGAACCCGGGCTTTGATAACCGTGTCCGATATCATCGGGATTCTGTAAATAGCCTGTTCCGCCGATGGTATAGTCTTTATCAATGCTAATTTTTACATCAAAATCGCCCCATACCCCGTGAAACTCTCTTCCAATATAAGGATTGGCATGCCAGCCTTCAAAATCGTATTCGGCCAGTTTGGGATACCATTGGGTCATTGATAGCGCAACGCCTTCACTATTATTACGTCCTGAACGGCGAATTTGAACGGGAACCTGAGCATCAAAAACCATACTAAAGGTGGTTTTTGAACCTGGAAGTAGCGGTGTGTTTAGGCTAACTTCTAAAATAGTGCCTACCGTTTGATGACTTACGTTTTTCCCGTTTTGTTTTAAAGAAGCTACTTTTATAAAACCTATTTCATCGGGTTTTAATTTCGAAATACGGTCTTTTACCCGGCGGTCTGGATCGGCTATAGTCAAGGAACGNACATCCATTTCGCTNCCTGGTTGAAAGGCATTAAAATACAAGTGATAAAATACTTTTTTAAGGGTGTCGGGCGAATTGTTGGTATAAACCAATTCTTGTGTTCCCTTGTATTGAAAATTGTTCACGTTCATGTCGATGGTCATCTTGTAATCCACTTTTTGTTGCCAATAAGAGGAATTGCCTTGTCCAAAAA
This sequence comes from Flavobacteriaceae bacterium, assembly GCA_016765375.1. Classification (GTDB taxonomy): domain Bacteria; phylum Bacteroidota; class Bacteroidia; order Flavobacteriales; family Flavobacteriaceae; genus NORP215. The sequence continues at coordinate 7,178 of JAESQB010000095.1, forward strand.
CGCTGGCCGAGCTGAATAGTATTAATGAAGAAATTAAAAGATATTTCATGAGATATAATTTTATAGAGGATTTTTTAATTTTTAGAACGGCGTTCTGCCATAATCAAAGCGTTATAAAGGTTTACCATTTTTCCTGATTTTGAAGCTTCCGGAAATTTTCGGCTTTTCTCATTATCGCCACCCATCATGACCGATGAGGTTGACGAAAGGCCGCTTGCCATAATAATATATTTCACCTGTTTTGCAGAAAGCTTGGGGTATAATGATCTAATAATAGCAGCTACCCCTGCTACTGCAGGCGAAGCCATAGAGGTGCCATCTAAAAACGAATAGGTGTTTAATGGTGTTGTCGCCCATATTTGTGTTCCCGGAGCAAAAACATCTACATTAGACTTGCCATAATTGGAGAAAGGTGCAATCATTTCGCTGCCGTATTTAAAATTCAAGGCNCCAACAGTTAGAAAATTATCGGTAAATTCGCTTTCATTGCCTATTTGATCATTAGGGTACATGGTAATTCCCGAGTCTAGATCTTCACTGTCATTTCCTGCAGCATTTACAATAAGCACATCGTGTTTGCCGGCATATTTAATAGCCTCGTAAACCCATTCGGGGTGAGGTGAGAAATTTTTACCAAAGCTTGTGTTTATCACTTTAGCACCATTATCAACGGCATATCTTATAGCTAGGGCAATGTCTTTATCGTATTCGTCACCATCAGGAGCGGCTCTTAGTACCATAATCTTTACATTGTTGGCTACGCCGTCAATGCCTATTCCATTTCCTCTTTGCGCGGCAATAATGCCTGAAACATGAGTGCCGTGTAAGGCATCTTCTTTTTCATCAGTAGGGCCATCAACATCGTTATTGCCATAATGTGTATCTGTAAGATCGTCTACANTATCGTTNAGTACNCCTCTAAAATCTTTGTTTAAATTAAAATGGGTGTTTAATCGTGCTGAAAAATAATCGAGTCCCTNNTGAAGTTGTTCTATCANTTTTGGNATGGAATCNCCGAAGGAAAGCATTTGGCTCAAACCATTTATTTGCTGCTGCTCTGCNGGNNTNGGGTCTTTAATTTCGGCTAAATCCTTNGCTGTATAATCNTTCTTGCCTAGTTTTTTTGAAATGGCTTCATGAGCAGGTTTCACCTGACTTAAAATTTGTTCGTATCGGGCGTTATTAGCAGAAATTTCAGGCTGTTCTTTTTCAAATTCGGCCTTTGCCTTATTGTATATTTCAAAATCTTTTTTGTCAGAAGCGCTTATGGTACTTTCGGTTTTCCCTTGGAATCGCGGTGTTAATTTCCGGATATACCTTATATATTCTAGGTTTTCACCCACAATATCACCTAGAAAATTCCAGCCGTGAATATCATCGATATAGCCATTTTTATCATCGTCTTTCCCGTTGTTTGGAATTTCGCCGGGATTCTTCCAAATAACCGATTTTAGATCTTCATGTTCGATNTCTACGCCAGAATCTATAACACCAACAATAACGGTTTTCCCTTTACGGTTTTTGATAATTTCGGCATAGGCTTTATCAACACTCATACCCGGAATGGTATCTGTAGCCAAATCTGAAAAGAGCCAATGTTTTAATTGGTTCTCATTAAGTTCAATTTTCTTTAGAGGCAACAAATCGATGTTTTCGATAGGGGTTGAAATAAAAACCGGATTTGCCCCGCNACAGGCAACTAAAATACTAGACAAGGAGCTTATAAAGAGAAATTTTNTATACGCGNTCATAAATTTATTTTTTAGATTTTCGGGAATTAATTTTATTTAAAAAGTTCATTAAAGGTAAAACGTTGGTCAAGACGCACCCCTTTTTCGGTGTGTTTTACAGTTATTATTTCGTTATGTGCGTCGTGTTCTAAGAACAGATAATATGAATTATCGGCCGCCATCTTTAAAAATTTTTCTTTCTCTGGGAGTGTCAATAGAGGACGGGTATCATATCCCATAACATAAGGCAGTGGTAAATGCCCAGCCGTGGGCAAGAGGTCTGCCATGAATACCAGGGTTTTGTTTTTATAGTGAATATGCGGAATCATCTGTTTTTCGGTATGACCATCAGCAAATAAAATGCCAAAACCCAATGGGGTATTGCTTAAAAAATCGGTTTTGGGGTTTTCTATAAACTTTAATTGCCCGCTNTCCTGAAGNGGTATGATATTTTCTTTTAAGAAAGAGGCCTTTTCTCTTGGGTTGGGCTGTGTTGCCCAGTTCCAATGTTTTTGGTTGGTCCAAAATCTTGCGTTTTTAAAGGCGGGCTCATATCCGGTACGGTCNTGATTCCATTGCACACTACCNCCACAATGGTCAAAATGAAGGTGGGTTATAAAAACGTCGGTGATATCGTCGCGATGAAAANCNTATTTTTTTAAAGAACGGTCTAAATTATCTTCTCCCCANGGTGANTAATAACTAAAAANNTTTTCACTTTGTTTATTGCCNATNCCATTGTCAATAAGAATAAGCCGGTTNCCGTCTTCTATGAGCAGGCATCTGGCTGCAATATCTATCATATTGTTGGCATCGGCAGGGTTGGTTCTGGTCCATAAACTTTTTGGGACAACGCCAAACATGGCGCCTCCGTCGAGTTTAAAATTACCTGCTTCAATGGGATATAAGGTCATTTAAAAGTTCTGTGTCCGCAAATTAAAAAAAAGATATAAAAGAGCCCCTATTTAGTTTGTTTAATTAAACCCGNCTTATGCATTAAAAAATCTATTACGCTTTTAAACTACTGCAAAATATATCGCTCTGCTACATTTTTAAAATTAACCATCCCGCAGGTGCGGGATGCTTATTTTTAGAAAACGCCATCCCGTACGTACGGGATTGTAGTTTTAAAGCTCATCACAACATTTTAATTCATAATGCAAGTTAAAGGTATTTGAAAATATATAANTGAGGTCAACGTGCTATAGGTTTCCAACAGTTTGTAACGGGCCTGTTCGAACACTTGTTGTTGCAACTCTGGACCCGATTGGCG
>JAESQB010000096.1 GCA_016765375.1 Flavobacteriaceae bacterium
TTTAGGTTGAACTCAAGTTCATAATATAAAACGCCGAACACCGAATATTGAAGTACAACATTCGGTGTTCGGCTCTTATGATTCAAAAAAATTATTTCAATTTCTTTTTAACCTCAACTTCTTGAAAGGCCTCTATAATATCGCCTTCTTTAATATCGTTGTAGTTTTTAACCTGAAGTCCACAATCATAGCCTTTCGCTACTTCTTTAACATCGTCTTTAAAACGTTTTAAAGAGGCAAACTCTCCAGTAAATATAACCACGCCCTCGCGTATTAATCTTAGGCTTGAATTTCTAAATATTTTTCCGTTAGTCACCATACATCCTGCTATGGTTCCAACTTTAGAAATTTTAAAAGTTTCCCTTATCTCTGCAGTACCGCTAACCTCTTCTTTGAATTCTGGAGACAACATGCCTTCCATAGCATCTTTAAGGTCGTTAATGGCTGCATAAATTATAGAATAGGTTCTGATATCAATTTCTTCTTTATCTGCCAATTGTCTTGCATTGCCTACGGGTCTTACATTAAACCCAATAACAATGGCATTGGAGGCAGAAGCTAGGAGCACATCACTTTCTGTAATAGCACCTACACCTTTATGAATGATATTTACCTGAATGGCGTCGGTAGATAATTTTAAGAATGAATCGGTCAAGGCTTCTACTGAACCATCAACATCTCCTTTAAGAATAATATTAAGTTCTTTAAAGTCGCCTAAAGCAATACGTCTTCCAATCTCATCTAAGGTTATATGACGCTGAGTTCTTACACTCTGCTCACGTTGAAGCTGTGTACGTTTAACCGCAATGGCTTTTGCTTCACGCTCGTCTTCAAAAATATTGAATTTATCACCTGCTTGAGGCGCTCCATCGAGACCCAATATAGAAACAGGTGTAGAAGGCTCCGCAACTGTTATTTTATTACTGCGTTCGTCAAACATGGCTTTTACCTTTCCACTATGCTGACCAGCCAATAAATAATCGCCTACTTTCAGGGTACCGTTTTGTACTAAAATAGTGGACACATAACCCCTACCCTTATCTAAATAAGCTTCAACTACAGTACCATTTGAAAGGCGGTTAGGATTGGCTTTAAGTTCAAGAAGCTCGGCTTCGAGTAATATTTTTTCCAAAAGCTCTTTAACCCCATCTCCGGTTTTAGCCGAAATATTATGTGACTGAATTTTTCCACCCCAATCTTCTACCAAAAGATTCATGGCAGAAAGTTGTTCTTTAATTTTATCGGGGTTAGCGGCAGGTCTGTCAATTTTATTTATTGCAAAAACAATAGGCACATCGGCGGCTTGAGCATGAGAAATAGCTTCTTTTGTTTGAGGCATCACATCATCATCAGCAGCAATAACAATAACCACAAGATCTGTAACTTGAGCACCTCTTGCACGCATGGCTGTAAAGGCTTCGTGACCCGGAGTATCTAAGAAGGAAATTTTTTGACCATTCTCAAGGGTTACGCTATAAGCGCCTATATGCTGGGTTATGCCACCAGATTCACCTGCAATTACATTTTCTTTTCGAATATAATCTAACAAAGATGTTTTTCCGTGATCAACATGTCCCATTACAGTAACAATAGGTGGTCTGCCAACCAAATCTTCTTCTGCATCAATTTCTAACTCTACAGCATCTTCTATATCGGCTGTGATAAAATCTACCTCAAACCCAAATTCATCAGCTACTATCGAGAGCGTTTCTGCATCAAGACGTTGATTCATTGTCACCATCATACCTAATGACATACAGGCCGAGATCACATTGGTTACCGGTACATCCATCATGGTAGCCACTTCTGAAACAGTAACAAATTCGGTTACTTGAATGGTCTTACTTTCAGCTACTTGCTGAGCTATTTCCTCTTCGGTTTTCTGACGGTGAAGATCTCTTTTCTCTTTACGGTGTTTTGCACCTTTTCCTTTAGAAGATTTTCCTTGAAGTTTCTCTAAGGTCTCTCTAACTTGTTTTTGAACTTCTGCTTCACTAGGCTCTTCTTTTGGAGTAAAGACTCTTCCTCCTCTTCCTCTTCCTTGTCCACCTTGTGGCTTACCTCCTTTTGCAGGTCCTTTAGTAATGCGACGGCGTTTGCGTTTCTCTTTTTGATCTTGAGGTTTAGCAGTTTTCGCTTTCGCTTTTGCTTCTGATTCCTTTTTAGCGGGCTTTTTAAACTGAGTTAAATCAATAGTCTTACCTGTAAAACTAGGCCCCTCTAATTTTTTATATTTGGTTTCTACAATAACACCATCTTTTCCTACTTCTTCTTTAGGAGTTTCAGCAACTTTAGGAATCTCTTTTTTTACAGGCTTTTGAACTTTAGCAGGAGCTCCTGTGGCTTTAGTTTTTGATGCTTTAACAGCTGGTTTTTTCTCAATTTTGGTTTCAGCTTTAATCGCTGGCTTTTCCTCGGTTTTCTTTTTTGGCTCTGGGGCTTTATCTTTTGGACTTTTTACCTTGTCTAAATCTATTTTCCCAATCTGTTTAGGACCACCAAGTTTAACTTCGGCTTTAATGACTTCTTGTCGTTTTAAGGCTTTCTGTTCTTTTTCTTCCAGCTCCTTTTCTCTTGCTAGACGCAACTCTTCCTTCTCTTTTCGCTTTTCTTCACCAACTTCTTTAGAGGCTACTTTTTTACTCTTATCCGTTTGAAATTCATCAAACAAAACTTGATAAATTCCAGAAGAAATTTTAGTAGTAGGGCGCGCCTCTATATCATGACCCTTTGAATTCAAAAATTCAACGGCACGCTCTAAAGAGATATTAAACTCGCGTAATACTTTATTAAGCCTCATTGTTTTTACATCAGCCATAAAATGGGTTTCTGTTTATGTTTTTAAAAGAAAAAAAAGAAAGACAATTACTCTTCAAACTCTTCTCTCAATATTCTAATAACTTCAATAATGGTTTCTTTCTCAAGGTCAATNCGTTTNACTAAATCTTCAACATCTTGTTCAAGTATACTCTTTGCAGTATCTAAACCTACTTTACTAAACTCCTCTATGATCCATTCTTCAATCTCGTCAGAAAATTCTTTTAACTCTACATCTTCTTCGGCACCTTCTCTAAATACATCAATCTCAAAACCGGTAAGCTGTCCAGCCAANCTAATATTTTGCCCGCCTCGTCCTATGGCTTTTGAAACCTCTTCGGGTTTTAAAATAACTTCGGCACGTTTGTTTTCTTCGTCTAATTTAATCGAAGTAATTCGCGCAGGGCTCAAGGCTCTGGTAATATACANTTGTANATTATTGGTNTAATTAATCACATCAATATTTTCATTNCCTAATTCCCTAACAATACCGTGAATACGAGATCCTTTCATACCAACACAAGCGCCTACTGGGTCAATTCTGTCATCATATGAATCTACTGCAACTTTAGCCTTTTCTCCTGGAATTCTAACCACCTTTTTTACCGTGATTAATCCGTCAAANACTTCAGGNATTTCTTGTTCAAAAAGCTTTTCCAAAAACAANGGGCTCGCNCGTGACATTACAATAGAAGGTTTATTACCTTTAAGTTCAACACTCTCTATTATACCTCTTACATTTTCCCCTTTTCTAAAAAAGTCTGAAGGAATTTGTTTTTCTTTANGAAGAATAATNTCATTGCCTTCATCGTCTAATAAAATAACGGCTCTGTGGCGTATATGATGTACCTCTGCAGTGTATATTTCACCTTCTAAGGATTTAAATTGCTTATAGATATTGGTATTATCATGCTCGTGAATTTTAGAAATTAAATTTTGACGTAAAGCCAAAATCGAGCGTCTTCCCAAGTCTATAAGTTTTACTTCTTCAGAAACATCTTCTCCAACTTCAAAATCGGGTTCTATTTTTTGAGCATCACTCAGGGAAATTTCTTGATTGGGTTCTTCTACTTCGCCATCGGCTACCACAACTCTATTTCTCCAAATTTCTAAATCGCCCTTATCGGGGTTTATAANAATATCAAAATTATCATCATCACCATATTTTCGTTTCAAGGCCGATCTAAAAACATCTTCCAAGATAGCCATTAAGGTCACTCGGTCTATTAGTTTATCGTCTTTAAATTCTGAAAATGATTCTATTAATGCGATATTCTCCATATCTAATTTTTTAATTAAAATTTTACCAACACTTTTGCTTCAACAATATTGTCAAAATCCAGTACAGCTTCTTTTTGCACAGTTATCTTTCCTTTCCCAATGGGTTTTTTCTCTCTGGTTTTCCACTGGAGTAAGATATCGGCCTCTCTAACTTCTATAAGTTGCCCTTCAATACAAGTTCCATCTTTTTGTTTAACAGAAAAATTTCTGCCTATATTTTTCTTAAACTGCCTTTTATTTACAAGAGGTTCAGACAGCCCGGGAGAGGTTACTTCTAGAGAGAAATCCTGTTCTTCCCTGTCTANATTATGNTCTATGGCTCTACTTACAGCCATGCAATCTTTTAAGTTTANACCCTTATCTCCATCAATAATCACTCTAATTTGATTATTCTCACCTATATCTAAGGTTATCAAAAAAAGAGCGGGGTCTTTTTCTAATGCTTCCTGCAACAATTGCTCTACCTTTTTTCTAAACATTTTGAGTATAAAAAGAGGGGACTCCACGTCCCCTCATCAAAGTTAAATACCTTTAACGCTGCAAAGATAATAATTTTTTGTCATTTATAAAAGGGTTCATTGTAGAAATTATTTCGTATCTTAATGAAACCAAATTACATAAATCCATCAAGCCATGAAAAAGATATTGGTACCATTAGATTTTTCAAAACAAGCCGAAAATGCNNTAAAAGTTGCTGCAAATTTGGCTCGTAANCACNNGGGNGAATTGTTTATTATTCACATGCTCGAACTCCCCTTNAATTTAGAACATATAGCCGGGTANGATTACAACCCACCCGAAGCCTTATTTTTTATGAAACTGGTTGAACAACAGTTTGATAAAATTAGAGAAAAAGACTACTTAAAAGATATAAAATATACCGAAAAAGTGGTTCATAAAGAAATTTATTCCGGAATTAAAGATGCTATTAAAAAGCACGACATCACTTTGGTAGTCATGGGCTCGCATGGCGCAAGTGGTTTTAAAGAAATGTTTATTGGCAGCAATACCGAAAAGGTAGTGCGTACCTCTACAGCGCCTGTACTAGTTGTTAAAAACGAATACCTTAATTTTGAGGTTAACGATTTTGTTTTCGCTACAGACTTCTCAGAAGAATTTAACGATGCCTTTATCAAAGCCCAAAAATTTACAAAGATTATTGGCGCCAAAATGCATTTGCTATACGTAAATACGGTAAGTCATTTTTTAAC
>JAESQB010000097.1 GCA_016765375.1 Flavobacteriaceae bacterium
TTATGAACATTTAGACCCTTGGTCATAATAGGAGAAATAAAATCTTGATCGCCAGCCATATAGTCTACTATATTTTTTGCTGGCCCTCTTCTTGAAGGATAAACGTCTAAATCGCCAATTGCTTCGGGGTATTTTTTTCCAAAATCCTGTTCGGCTATATACTGTAAAAACGTGTTTAATCCTTCGTCCATCCAAGTCCATTGACGCTCGTCACTATTAACAATCATAGGGAAGAAATTGTGACCAACCTCGTGTATTATCACACCCATCATGCCATATTTAGTTCGGTCACTATAAGTACCATCGGGATTTGGACGTCCAAAGTTAAAGCAAATCATAGGGTACTCCATACCTTGACGCTTGGCATGTACCGAAATGGCTTTGTGATAAGGATAATCAAAAGTCATTCTGGAATATGAAATTAAAGTACTGGCAACGGCTTTAGTCGAAAAATCTTCCCATAAAGGGTTGCCTTCTGGTGGGTATAATGAAACCGCCATAACGTCTCTATTTCCAATTTTTACAGCCATCATGTCCCAAATATATTTTCTAGAACTAGCAAAACCAAAATCACGTACCATTTTGGCTACAAAATGCCAGGTTTTCTTTTTAGTTGAACGGCCTTTGGTGGCTTTTTCGGCCTCTTCTTGAGTCACGATCATAACAGGCTTATCATAAGTTTTCTTAGCTTGTTCAAAACGCTTCATCATGGTTCTTGAAAAAACGGCTTTTCGGTTTTGAAGCACCCCTGTTGCGTCCAGGATATGATCTGCAGGAACGGTAATTTTTACATCAAAATCTCCGAAAGGCAGTGCGAATTCATCACGTCCCCAAAACTGTGAGTTTTGCCATCCTTCCACATCATTATATACGGCCATTCTGGGATAGAACTGTGCGATAACATAGTTTCTGTTTCCATCTTCAAATTGTTCATAGCCACTACGACCACCATCATCTACATAATTGTTAATATTATACCACCAGCCTATATTAAAGGTGAATTTTTCACCAGGCTTAAGCGCCTTTGGCATCTCAACACGCATTTGAGTTTGGTTAATGGTATTTGGTAAAGGTTGCCCATTTTGATCGGTAACCGCTGTAATTTTAAAACCACCGTCAAAACCAAGGCCTAAATATTTTTTTGCAAAACTGCTGGCCGGTTCTGAAGCCGCCATGCCTCTACTGTCAATCTTAGCAGTTTTCCCATCTCTCTCACGAACGTTTTGGTCTAATTGCACCCATAGATACTCTAAATTGTCTGGCGAATTATTGGTGTATGTAATGGTTTCGTAACCGGTTATGGTTTTCTTTTTATCATCAAGATCAAGGGTCATTTTATAATCGGCTTGTTGTTGATAATAGGCAGGACCCGGAGCTCCACTTGCGGCTCTGTACTGATTTGGAGATGAAAACTCCTGGTACAATTGTTTAAACCTATTGTTGTTGGTGTGTCCTGGCTTACGCCCTTTTTCGGAACCAGATTCTTGAGCAGACACAAACCCTGCCATTAAGAATAATGCCGAAAATAAAAATGATTTTAATATTTTCATTGTTGTATTTTTTTTGATTTTAGTTAATAAACTCATCTTGGATTTATATTCTGGGCTGCAAGCCTTCATAAAAAACCCCAAGATGAGTTCAATGAAATCAGTCCAGTAAAAGTAAAAGAATTAAAGGGTTTCAATTAAATTTTAACATTCCGTTAGCATTTCCCCTCTCTAGAATTAAACTCCTTCTTTTACCTTGAACCTTCACGTGAATAATGTTTTGCTGTTCATCATACATATCCATGAGAACCTTGTTTTCAATATATATTGAATTAAGTGTTTTAACGCCTTCAATTTCAATATAACAGAGCAGTAAATCTTTATCGTATTCTTTACCTAGATAATTTAGATGAGCTACTTCTCCATTTATTTCTATTTTTATTTTTTGAAGCAGGTATTTCTCTATATACCCATCGGCTAGTTTTGATTCGTCTTTTTCATCCAATACCAGGGCGACATCATAACGTTTTTGGAGTAAGTGTTGAAAATCGTCTACAAAAATTTTCGTGATAATTTGTACAGCCTCCTCCTGAGGCGCATATTCAATCTTGGTAATGCTTACATAAAATTTATGGGCTGTAAATGCCAATAAAGGCAAAAGCAGAATCAGCCATAAATATTTTAAATGTTTCATGTGTTTATTTTAATTAAGAAGATTTCATTGAAAACACTATTTTTATACTTTTAAAACCAATGCCCATGATTAATCATTTTTACTTTGCCATTTTATTATTAGTTAGCACGAGCTGCATCAGCCAAAACACAAAGAAACAAATTACATACCAAACACTGTCTTCTAAAAATGTTAAGATTTTTGAAAGTGAAAATTCTATAGGTCCCTGTGAACCTAGTATTTTTATAAATCCCAAAGACCCTAACAATATAGTGGCCGGTTCTATCATAAATTATGCGCATCACAGTTTTGATGGCGGAAAAACCTGGGAAACTCAAGAAATTAGTTCTGACTATGGTGTTTGGGGCGATCCGGTAATTGTAGCTGATAATGATGGCGTGTTTTATTACCTTCATCTTTCAGACCCCGAAGGCACCAATTGGAGGAGCAAAAAAATATTAGACCGCATGGTTATTCAACGTTCTGACGATGGTGGAAAAACCTGGAACAAAGGCTCCTATTTTGGGCATCATGAATATCCTAAGCAGCAAGATAAACAATGGGCAACCACAGATCCTAAAAACAATGCCGTATATGCCACCTGGACCGAGTTTGATAAATACGGCAGTAAAGACCCCGAACACAAATCCAGAATACTCTTTTCTAAGTCTGAAGATGGTAGTAAAACATGGTCTCAAGCCATTACACTTAGTGAGCTTGAAGGCGATTGTGTGGATGACGATTTAACTACCGAAGGCGCCGTACCTGCTACTGACGGCAATGGGAACCTTTATGTAGGCTGGGCCTATAATTCGAAAATATATTTTGACCGCAGCGAAGATCATGGCAAAACCTGGCTAGAAAAAGACATTGTAGTTACCGAGCAAGTTGGAGGTTGGACCACAGAAATTCCCGGACTAGGACGCTCTAACGGGATGCCCATAACGCTAGTAGATTACAGTGGCGGAAACCAAGACGGAAACGTATATATAAACTATACCGATACCAGTAACGGNGANGATAATAGCGATGTGTTTGTGATCCGATCATTTGACCAAGGCAATACATGGAGTAGTCCGGTAAAAGTTAATAATGACACTACTAATTCACATCAATTTTTAACCTGGATGGATATCGACCAAAGCACAGGATATCTGTATGTGGTTTACTACGACCGAAGCCAATACGATGATACCAAAACCGATGTGGTCTTAGCCATTTCTAAAGACGGCGGCAAGAGTTTTAGCAACCAAACCATTTCAGAAAGTCCTTTTGACCCAAGTGGCTGCCCCTTCTTTGGCGATTATAACAATATAAATGCACATAATGGTGTGATTCGCCCTATATGGACACGNNGGGAAAACAANAAACTCAGTATTTGGACGGCATTGATTGAGGATAAGTAGNTTTGAATTATGGTTAATGATTAATTTAAACTTTTATATTTAATAATTCACCACTCATAATTCATCATTCATAATCAATCACCGTTTTTACTTTGCAATCTATAGGCCTTGCTCTGTTGCATTAAAAATTCTAATAAATCCAGTTGGTTTTCGGGTAGCAAATATTTTTCGGTGAGACCATGATCTTCAGCATAAAGTATAAAATCGTTTATCTTATCAGAAGAAATTCCAAAGATCTCTTTAAAGAACGAAGTCTTATAACGTTCCCTCAAATCACCCTCTAAAAAGACAGGTGTTTTATTATCTTTATTAATGCTTTTTTTATTTTTTACAAAAAGNCCCACTAAAGCCCCTATGATAGCCATGCCATCTATCCCGAATTCAATTTCATCAGTTCGCAAAGCCTCATTTCTTACCGGTGATAGCGCATCGGGAGCANGTTCGTATTCAAAATTTAAGGAGGCATAAGAAATATCTGGCATAGGCGGTAAAGGATATACTTTTATATTTTCTTGATCTTGTTCTAAATAGCCCGTGAGTTCAATTCTACTAATATATACTTCTTCCAAACCATAGGTCACAGGATTAAGATGCACATTCATCGTTTTTGACTGTAGAATAGCCTTATCGACAATAATCTCAAAAAGTTGTAAATGAATCGCCTTAAAGACCAATTTGTCGTTAAGTCCAGCCTTAATTTCAAAGCTACCATCCAAATCTGTTATGGTTTCTTTTTCTGAAGTTAAATTGTAAATAGCAATGCCCTGAACACTTACACTCGTACCTGTAACAATCCTTCCCTTTATTGTGATACGATCAACATCCTGTCCAAAAACCAAAGTCGTAATAAATAAAAGCGAAAAAAGAAAAAGTATCCTAGTCATATTATAAATTTACAACCCAATTTCTTTTAAAACACCTAACTTGCGTTTAATTTTTTGTTAAATCGACAAATCATCTAAAATATAGGTTCATTTTATTAGGTATTAAAAAATGAAAAACATATTACTTGCCAGCACTTCAAAATTACACGGAACTGCTTATTTAGAATATTTATTGCCTGAATTAGAACAACTATTTTCGGGAGTTTCTGAACTCATTTTTATTCCTTTTGCAAGACCAGGAGGGCTTTCTCACAGCCAATACACCAAAATAGCTGCAAAAGCTTTTAAAGCTTTAAACATAAAATTGAAAGGGCTACACACCTTTAATGATCCAATTCAAGCCCTTCAAGAAGCCCAGGGTGTTTTTACTGGTGGTGGTAATACTTTTTTACTGGTAACCCAACTCTATAAATTAAAGCTCATGCAAGCCCTTAGGGAAACCGTTTTAAATGGCGCACCTTATTTAGGCAGCAGCGCAGGCTCTAATATTTGTGGTCCAACCATGCAAACCACTAACGACATGCCTATTATACATCCTCCAAGTTTTAAAACGCTTGGTGTGGTTCCTTTTAATATAAATCCGCATTATCAGGATCCCGAATCAAACAGCAAACATATGGGTGAAACCAGGGCCACAAGGATTAATGAATTTCACACCATAAATACTATTCCGGTTATAGGGCTTAGAGAAGGGAGTTGGATACGCGTAAAAGAAAATGAAATAGTGTTAAAAGGTGCATTAACAGCGCGTATTTTTAAAGCAGGTCAAAATGCATATGAAATAGATTCTGGAGCGCCTTTAGAAGATTTAAGTTAAACCCAAAATATACCTTATGAAAAACAGACGTCACTTTATTAAAACCATTTTCTTTCATGGTATAGCGATTATGACATGGCCTTTTTTTTCATTTAAAAACGCTCAAGAAAAATATACCAGAGCCATTTTAATAGGCAAAGGCAAGCCTATTTTCTACGGAAAGAATTATAGTTTACAAAAAGAGGCGTATCAACAGTTTGAACAAATGAAAGCCCTGGCCTTAAAAAGTGGCTTCCAGATAAAAGTTATTTCATCATACCGAAGTTATGCCCATCAGAACAGAATTTGGGAACGCAAATACAAACGTTTTACAAAAGAAGTTTTATCGCCCAAAGCCGCCATCAAAAAAATTATAGAATACTCAACCATTCCAGGTACATCCAGACACCATTGGGGTACCGATCTTGATATCGTTGACGGTTCCGTCAAACAACCCGAAAGCGTTTTGAAAGCCAAACATTTTCACGGTAATTGGCCTTTTTGCAAATTTAAAGAATGGCTTGATCTTCATGCCGAAAGTTTTGGGTTTTATGAAGTCTATACCAACAATGCCAAACGCAAGGGCTTTAAATACGAGCCCTGGCATTTTAGTTATGCTCCAATTTCAATTCCCATGTTAAAAGCCTACCGCCAGATAGACATTAAAACCATGCTTCAGGAAGAGCAGTTGATGGGCAGTGAGCATTTCACAGATGATTTTATCACTTCATACCTCAAAGACAATATTTTAGACATCAATCCCGATTTACTTTAAGAACTCGTTTAAAAACAAGTCAAAG
>JAESQB010000098.1 GCA_016765375.1 Flavobacteriaceae bacterium
AGAGGCATGTATGACGGAACCAATATGGAAGAGATGGTAAAGCTACTTGAGGATATTAAAATACTTAAATCAGAAAAATAAATGCCTAATATGTTTTCTCAACTCGCTGGATTAAATTATTTTTGCAATTTAAATTAAATCTAAATAAACATTGGGCATAAGCATAGTAGATCTAAAAAAAGGCGAAAGCGGTATTATTAAGGAATTTCCTATTGATTGTGTTCCTCTTAAACTATTGGAAATGGGTTGTTTGCCGGGCAACAAAGTGACCCTAATACAAACGGCACCTTTTAAAGACCCTTTATACCTTTCCATAAACGATAGCCATTTGGCCATTCGTAAAGAAACGGCAGCAAAAATAGAGATTGAGAGAATAGAATAATGAGCAAGCAAATTAATGTCGTTTTAATAGGAAATCCTAATACCGGAAAGACTTCTGTATTTAATTTTCTCACGGGTCTTAACCAAAAAGTAGGTAACTATCCGGGTATAACCGTAGAAAAAAAACAGGGCTTGTGTAAACTATCCCGTGGTGTAAAAGCACATATTATAGACCTCCCGGGAACCTATAGCCTCAATGCCTCATCACTTGATGAAAGTCTGGTTATAGAATTACTGCTCAATAAAAATGATAAAGATTTTCCCGATGTAGCCGTTTTGGTGGTAGACATAGAAAATCTAAAACGCAATTTATTGCTATTCACCCAGATAAAAGATTTGGGCATACCAACCATATTGGCCGTGAATATGGCCGACAGAATGAAACGCAAGGCCATATCNCTTGATGTNGAAGCTNTGGAANAGCGTTTAAACACAANNGTTGTNCTTATTAGNNCAAGAAAAAANATTGGNTTNGACAGNTTAAAAGATGCCATCACAAACTACCAAAGCATTTCTACAAAAGCCTGTGTTAATGCATCGAANATNGCTCCTGAATATTTTGACCGTCTGCAANAAGCCTTTCCAAATCAAGATTTATACAAGCTGTGGTTGGTCATCACTCAGGATGTAAATTTTGGTACGGTTAACAGAGAGACCCTATCAAATAAATTCAGCACTTTTAAAACCGAATCGGTTAACACCTTAAAACGACTTCAACAAAAAGAAACCATCACCCGCTATCAATTTATAAACTCGGTTTTAAAAGAATCGTTTAGCATAGANAANGCCAAGGCTAAAGATTTAAGAAGTCGCTTTGATAGGATTCTAACTCATAAAGTGTGGGGTTATGCCATCTTCTTTTCCATTTTGCTGCTTATATTTCAGGCCATTTTTGACTGGTCTAGCTACCCCATGGACTTTATTGATACTAGCTTTGCAAGCCTAGCCGATTGGGTAAAAAATACATTGCCTCCTGGAGATTTTACTAACCTTTTGGCAGAGGGTGTTATTGCTGGATTAGGAGGGGTGGTGATTTTCATCCCACAAATAGCCTTCTTATTTTTGTTTATTTCAATTCTCGAAGAAACCGGTTATATGAGTCGCGTTGTGTTTCTTATGGATCGTGTCATGCGGCGTTTTGGATTAAGCGGCAAAAGCGTTGTTCCACTTATTTCTGGAACAGCTTGTGCCATCCCAGCCATTATGGCAACTCGAAACATAGAAAACTGGAAAGAACGCTTAATCACCATTTTGGTAACGCCCTTTACAACCTGTTCTGCAAGATTACCCGTATATCTTATCCTCATAGCCTTGGTGATACCGCAACAAAGGGTTTTAGGGATTTTTAGTCTACAGGGTATTACATTAATGGGCTTATACCTTCTGGGTTTTGCCACAGCCATCATTTCGGCCTATGCTTTGGACAAAATATTAAAAATAAAGCACAAGAGTTTTTTTGTTATCGAAATGCCAAATTATAAACTTCCGCTTTTAAAAAATGTATTTTATACGGTTGTTGAAAAAACAAAATCGTTTGTGGTTGATGCCGGAAAAATTATTCTAGCCATCTCCATTGTGCTTTGGGTTTTAGCCTCCTATGGTCCCGGCGCCTTTAATAATGCCGAAGAAATTCTCGCTGCAGAAAAACAAAACACCACCCTTTCTACAGATAAAATGGAAACCGAAATTGCAGCCTTTAAATTAGAACATTCTTATATTGGTATCATGGGAAAAGCCATTGAGCCTATGGTACATCCCTTGGGTTACGATTGGAAAATTGGTATCGCATTAATCACCTCCTTTGCCGCAAGAGAAGTGTTTGTGGGCACCCTAGCCACCATTTATAGTGTAGGAAGCGAAGAAGAAGAAAGTATAAAAAAACGGATGGCCAGTGAGGTGTATCCNCAAAGCGGAAAACCTGTATTTACGCTTGCTGCCGGGATTTCACTTATGCTTTTTTATGCTTTTGCCATGCAATGTATGAGTACTCTGGCCATAGTGAAACGAGAAACCAA
Organism: Flavobacteriaceae bacterium; assembly: GCA_016765375.1. Classification (GTDB taxonomy): domain Bacteria; phylum Bacteroidota; class Bacteroidia; order Flavobacteriales; family Flavobacteriaceae; genus NORP215. The sequence continues at coordinate 2,397 of JAESQB010000098.1, forward strand.
CAGCTGGAAGTGGCCCATGATACAACTTTTTAGCATGAGCCTTTTGGCTTATTTTGTGGCATTAATTGCTTTTCAGGTGTTAAAATAGAAATGAATGATGAATAGAACGACTTAATATAAAAGATAAAATGCAATCGATACAACTTATATTAGTACTCATAGTCTTTGGNTTTGCCTTAGGNTATTTGATCCAAAAATTTATTTGGAAACCTTCTTTTTTAAAAGGCAAAAAAGCTTCTAAAAACTGTGGAGACGACAATTGTGGCTGCCATTAANGCATTTGAAATACATGAANAATCAGCGCCTAAATAAGGACAAAAAAAAGAGCGTGTTCAAATACTCTTGTACACGCTCTTTAGTCGATAATTAATAACTCTTTTTAACCCATACCAATAACATTTACAGGTTTAATGTGTTTATTGTTTATTTGTGCGAACGGCTAATTCAAAACAAATCAAACATTAAGAACAAAAGTTAAAGAGCATTTAAAACTAAGAAGCCATATACAAAACCTTTTTTNTTTTTTGTATAATTGGCACAATTTCGATTATCGGTAGTTTTTTTTTGTTATGGGCGATTGTGGTTNTTTTTGTTGGGAAAAAATCAACTTTCTTTCTGTGTAAAATAAAAGCATGTGCAAAAATTTATATCGCACATGCCTTATACTAATAAATTTTTCTCTTCTTAATATTANNAAAACNCTANNCCCTNGTATCTNTGGGTTTTTTNAAAATGNTTTTTTTNTTAAGCATAAGCTCAAAACAAATTACTTGAGAACAACAAAAAAGAGCTGGACCAAAAGTATATCAAGTATTAAAAGCTCCTGAAAAATGTGTTTTAAAAATGTGGCTTATTCGATATAAAGCACATTTTTTTGATAAAGGGACAGAAAAACATCAAATTTAAACAGTTGATTATTAGAATTTTGATGTCAAAAAATCTACTTTTTCTCATTTTTTTTTCGAGAAGGATAGACTAAAACAGCCTTTTCTTTAATGTTTTTCACCTTAAAAAAATAGGTCTTCCCTTTTTTTTTCATAACTAATTACGGCTTCGTCGTCCTGAAGTTCAAAGGGCGGATCAAACACAGGTTCAGGCAGTGTATTGACGGCCTCTTTTTTGGGGTCGGCATTCATGACAATGTCGCGGGCGTTTTTGTAAGGGATTTTAAAATCGCCCACATAAAGCTTAGAATTATCGCCTTGAAGCATTAAAGGTGTTACACGGCCTCTAAAGTAGATCAATTTAAGTGTTATCGCTTTGTTTTCTTGAGCAACGGGAATGTATATTTTTATCCCTGTACCACCCTCCTCTCT
>JAESQB010000099.1 GCA_016765375.1 Flavobacteriaceae bacterium
TAAAAGCTCCTGTTATTATACAGGAGCTTTTTGTTTGAATAAGTTAATGTAGGCTTCATAAACTTTTGTTAAAAGCCTTATGATAAAGAACGATCTTAATGTAAATACCATAATTTTATGGCAAACTATCTAATTTAAAAAAATAAATATCATGATAAAAAAAATATGTTTAGCAGTTTTTGCTTTGGCCATGTTTAGTGCTCAAGCTCAGATTGAAGAGTTAGAGGCTAGTCCCTTTACTAAGGTAGAGCAGACTGTAGGATTGACCAAAGTGATCTTAGAATATTCTCGTCCAGCCATGAGAGGTAGAGTGATATTTGGAGAATTAGTGCCTTTTGACAAATTGTACCGTACTGGAGCTAATGTCAATACTAAAATTAGTTTTGATAAAGACGTGACCATAAATGGAAAAGAACTTAAAGCAGGAACCTACGCCATTTTCACGAAACCCGGAAAAATGGCTTGGGAAGTTATTTTTTATACCGATGCCTCAAACTGGGGGACACCTCGTGAATGGGATTATAGTAAAGTAGCATTAACCATAACGGCAAAGGTTAAAGCAACGTTTAGTCCTGTAGAGTCGTTTACTATGAGTTTTAAAAATTTAAGTGATAATGCAGCCGATTTAGAAATTTCATGGGAAAACACTTCAGTAAATTTGAATATAGGGGTTTATAGTGATAAAGAAGTTGTTGCCAGTATAGAAAAAACTTTAGCAGGTCCGACGGCTCAAGATTATGCTTTGGCAGCTCGATATTATTTAAGTAAAAAAGATTTTGATAAAGCTTTAAGTTTAATTGATAAGGCTGTTGATAAAAGCAAGGGAACTCGTTTTGATTTTTCTTATTCGTTTAGAAAAGCTCAATTATTAGCTCAAAAAGGCGATTATAAAGCAGCTATTAAGCAAGCTACTGATGCAAAATCTCTTGCAGAAAAGGCAGGAAAAGAGGCTGTAGTAAAACGTATTGTGGGTGCAATTGCCGGATGGTCTAAAAATTAATGGCTTTGTAATTATNGCAAATATTAAAATTATTATAAACTTCCAATTTCGTTTTTGCGAGATTGGAAGTTTTTTTTATAAATCTCCATCCCGCATTATTTTATAAGAACACTTTTTACCTTATTTTTGCCAAAACAATTTCCTATGGCATATCAATCCCGAAAAAAAGCCCTAATTCTCCTAGCCGACGGCACCGTTTTTTACGGTAAAGCAGTAGCAAATCAAGAAGGCACCGCCTTTGGAGAAGTTTGTTTTAATACCGGAATGACCGGTTATCAAGAAATTTTTACTGACCCTTCATATTTTGGTCAGCTCATGGTAGCCACCAATGCGCATATAGGAAACTATGGCACTAANACAGAGGAAATAGAATCAGAGGGNATTAAAATTTCAGGCCTTATTTGTAGAAACTTCAGCTATAATTATTCAAGAGTAAATGCTCAAGACACTTTAGAAACTTTTTTAAACAAGCATAAACTCTTAGCCATTTCAGAAGTAGATACCCGTGCTTTGGTAAGTTATATTAGAGATCACGGCGCAATGAATGCTTTAATTTCTACTGAAGTTGATAATATTGATGCATTAAAAAAACAATTGGCTCAAGTTCCCGAGATGAATGGTTTGGAGCTGGCTTCGAAAGTNTCGACAACGGCGCCTTATTATATTGGTGATGAAAATGCCACATTTAAAATTTCGGCTTTAGACTTAGGCGTTAAAAAAAATATTTTAAAACTTTTGGCCAAGCGAGACTGTTATATTAAGGTCTTTCCTTTTAACGCTTCGTTTGAAGATATGGCTTCGTTTAAACCCGATGGTTATTTTCTGTCTAATGGTCCCGGTGATCCCGAGCCACTTTCAGAAGCTATAGAAGTAGCCAAGACCATTATCGAAAAAAAATTGCCCCTATTTGGTATTTGCCTAGGGCATCAAGTTATAGCCCTTTCACAGGGCATTTCAACCTATAAGATGCATAACGGGCATCGGGGTATAAACCATCCCGTTAAAAACTTACTTAGTGGAAAGGGTGAGATAACCTCTCAAAACCACGGCTTTGCTATTAATAAAGAAGAGACCGAGGCAAACCCTAATGTAGAAATAACCCATATTCACCTAAACGATCAAACTGTGGCCGGTATAAAGCTTAAAAATGCCCCCTGTTTTTCGGTGCAATATCATCCAGAAGCCAGTCCAGGGCCTCACGATGCAGAATATCTTTTCGACCAATTTATAAAACAAATAAAAACAAGTAAACTTCAAACAGTATGAGTAGCATAAAAGAGATACATGCAAGACAAATTTTTGATTCAAGAGGCAACCCAACTATAGAAGTTGATGTGATTACCGAAAATGGAATATTAGGCCGTTTTGCGGTGCCTTCAGGAGCATCTACAGGCGAACACGAAGCCGTAGAGTTGAGAGATGGCGGGTCAAAATATATGGGCAAGGGCGTTCAAAATGCTATTGATAATGTAAATACTATAATTTCAAAAGAGCTTATCGGAAGCTCTGTTTTTGAGCAAGAACGTATAGATCAAATGATGATCGATCTTGATGGTACTCCTAACAAATCAAAATTAGGTGCTAATGCTATATTAGGCGTTTCTTTGGCCGTAGCTAAAGCAGCTGCTAACGAAAAAGGAATATCCCTTTTCAAGCATATAGGTGGCGAAATGGCTAAAACACTTCCGGTACCTATGATGAATATTATTAACGGAGGTTCTCACAGTGATGCGCCTATAGCATTTCAGGAATTTATGGTTATGCCGGTAAAAGCGACTAGCTTTTCACATGCACTACAAATGGGAACCGAAATTTTTCATCATTTAAAAAAAGTATTACACGATAGAAACCTAAGTACTGCTGTTGGTGACGAAGGTGGCTTTGCTCCGGCGCTTAACGGGACAGAAGATGCTTTAGAGACCATAGCACAAGCAGTTTCTAATGCAGGTTATAACTTGGGAGATGATGTGATGATAGCATTAGACTGTGCAGCTGCCGAATTTTATGTTAATGGACAATACGATTATACCAAATTTGAAGGCGATAAAGGAAAAGTGCGTAGCTCAAAAGAACAGGCCGATTATTTGGCAGAACTCTGTGAGAAATACCCTATAATCTCTGTTGAAGATGGTATGGACGAGAACGATTGGGAGGGCTGGAAATACCTTACCGAAATAATAGGAGATAAAATACAATTGGTAGGTGACGATCTTTTTGTGACCAATGTAGAGCGTTTATCTAGAGGTATTGAAAATAGCATAGCCAATTCTATCTTAATAAAAGTAAACCAAATAGGAACCCTTACCGAAACCATAGCCGCAGTGACTATGGCTCATGATGCAGGCTATACTTCGGTAATGTCTCACCGTTCTGGAGAAACCGAAGACAATACCATTGCCGATTTAGCGGTGGCATTAACTACGGGACAAATTAAAACCGGTTCAGCATCAAGAAGTGATCGTATGGCCAAGTATAATCAATTGCTTCGTATTGAGGAAGAATTAGGCGATGCGGCTTATTTTCCACAAAACAATGCTTTTAACATAGGCTAATAAAAAACAAACACCGAATCTCGAACACCGAATCATCGAAATTTGGTGTGTAGAAAGACCTGTCAGGTTGCCTTGGCGACCTGACAGGTCTGAATTCTAGTCTTCTTAAAAATTACAATAAGTACTTAAGACTTATGGTTTTAAACTCTTATTATATAAGACTCAGAGGAAATATGCGGTATATTTTGTAATTTAGCATTTCTTATTTCGTACTAAAGAAAAAATCAAATTTAATATATGTCAGATACAGCTATTATAGAAATTAATGGACAACGCTATGAGTTTCCTGTTGTTACAGGAACCGAACAAGAACAAGCTATCAATATAAAAACCCTAAGAGGGGTGAGTGGGGGAGTAACCACTTTAGACCCCGGTTATAAAAATACGGGTTCTTGTGAGAGTGCCATTACGTTTTTAGATGGTGAAAAGGGCATATTGCGCTATAGAGGTTATGCTATTGAAGATTTGGCCGAAAAAGCCAGTTTTCTAGAAGTAGCCTATTTATTGATTTTTGAGGAATTGCCTACAGCTGAACAGTTGGAAAAATTTCATAGCGATATAAAAGAGCAATCCCATGTAGATGAAGATGTAAAGAAAATATTGGATGGCTTTCCAAAAACAGCACATCCCATGGGTGTTTTGTCTTCATTGACCAGTGCTTTAATTGCTTTTAATCCATCTTCGGTAAATGTAGATTCCGATGAGGATATGTACAATTCTATAGTGCGTATTTTAGCGAAATTTCCTGTGCTTACGGCATGGACCTATAGAAAAAGTGCTGGATTGCCTTTAGATTACGGCGATNACAGTTTGGGTTATGTTGAGAATNTCTTAAAAATGATGTTTAATAAACCCAATAGCGAATTTGTTTTAAATCCGGTAGTGGTGAACGCANTAGATAAACTNCTTATCCTACATGCCGATCACGAGCAAAANTGNTCTACCTCNACGGTACGTATCGTNGGCTCNGCTCATGCTGGATTATACGCTTCATTGTCGGCAGGAATTTCAGCCCTTTGGGGACCTCTTCACGGCGGTGCTAACCAAGCGGTTATTGAAATGTTAGAAGCCATTAAAGAAGACGGTGGCGATACTAAAAAATATATGGCCAAAGCCAAGGACAAGTCAGATCCTTTTCGCTTGATGGGCTTTGGACACCGGGTTTATAAAAACTTTGACCCCCGTGCTAAAATCATAAAAGTAGCAGCAAACGAGGTTCTTAATGATTTGGGTGTTGATGATCCCATACTAAATATTGCAAAAGGCTTAGAAAAAGAAGCTTTGGAAGATCCTTATTTTGTTGATAGAAAATTATATCCAAATGTCGATTTTTACTCCGGAATTATATACAGAGCTTTAGGTATTTCAGTAGAAATGTTTACCCCTATGTTTGCCTTAGGCCGTTTACCGGGTTGGATTGCTCAATGGAAAGAAATGCGTACGCGCAAAGAACCCATAGGCAGACCAAGACAAATATATACCGGTGAAAATTTAAGAGCTTTTAAAAACGTTAATGAACGATAAACAATTACAGTTGTTTAAAATAGAAGCCTCGTGTATAATACGAGGCTTTTTCTTTTAAAAAACCTATTTTTGTTAAAATTTAATCTCAATGCAAGCCATTAAATTAATTAAAAATAGATCGGACCTAGGCGCTGGAACCCGAGGTTCAGACTTAGGGATAGACG